>JBAPYD010000803.1:0-4491 GCA_049284555.1 Chromatiaceae bacterium
CCCTAGAACATCGCTCACCGTTGCAAAGCTGAAATCGTTGAGCAGCCGCTTCAAGCGCTCCTCACAGCGCCCTAAATTGGTGTAATGCCGGAACCTCGACATCCAGCCAGCCGGGATCCTTGGCTGCTCCGGATCGATCTCCCAAGGATGCAGATAAAAGATAAACGGCCGGTCGTCCTTGCGGTTGATACGCCCCAATGCGAGGCGGGTGAGCGCGTACGGATACTGGCGGAAGTATCCGCCCCCAGCGACCGGAACAGGATAACCGAGCACGGCGTACGTGGATGGTGGAAATTCAACCAGCGATCCGCCGTTCGGAGTCGTAAGCCGGTACGGCCAACGTGGACTCCCAGGGATTCCGTAGCGGTCATGCCGGATTGGGAAGATGCTCGAGTCATAGGCAAATCCGGCCTCGACCAAGGCATCCAGGGCCCATAGCGACCGCTGGGTGATCGAGTAGCTGGCCGCCCGATAGCCAAGCACAGGCCGCTGAACCTGATCCTCCAGGCACGCCTTCGCGCGCACCGTCTCCTCGCGGAAGACGGGGAGTGTCTGCATGTAGATCAATTGATGCGAGTATCCATGGCAGGCAACCTCATGCCCCTGCGCGGCAATCGTCCGCACCAGTCCTGGACAGCGCTCAGCCACCCACCCCAAGACGAAGAACGTCGACTTCACGCCCCGCTCGCCAAACAGGGCTAGCAACCGCTCGGTGTTTCGCTCCACCCGCAGCGGCATGCGATCCCAGGTGCTGGGATCGATCTGTCGCGCGAAGGCCGCGACTTGGAAATAATCTTCAACATCGACCGTCAGGGCGTTGACCATCAGATATCCATTGATTTTGAGTTGGGCTCCGGCCATCCGCACTTGCCCTTCGGACCGGCCCCTCGCCCGCACTGAGCATAGGCTAAGTGAGCATCATGTCCGGGCGGCCGTTCGCACTGGCAGTCGTTCTTGAGCTTTCGGACCGCTCCATTAATACCCACCGTATTCGCCGCGGAGTACCACGGCACAGCTCAACCCGACCTACCCGAACCGGAGTGGGGTCAGCTCAGCGAACCCCTTTTCCCAACAGCACCACTTCAACGGTGCGCATCAAGATTACCAGATCCCAGATGACCGAGGTATGCTTAATGTAATAGAGGTCATACTCCAGCTTGTGGTTCGCATCCTTGATGCTCGCACCATAGGGGTACATGAGCTGCGCCCACCCCGCGAGACCCGGCTTCACGCAATGGCGCTCACGGTAGTACGGAATACTTCGGGACAGATCCTCGACGAACTCGGGGCGCTCCGGCCGTGGGCCCACCAGACTCATATCGCCCGCGAGAATGTTGAACAATTGTGGCAGCTCGTCCAGTCGGTACCTGCGCAGCACACGCCCAAGCGGCGTGACGCGGACGTCATCGGCGCTCGCCCAACGGGCTTGTCCATCGCCTTCCGCGTTCACTGTCATGCTGCGGAATTTGTGGAGCCGGAATGTCCGGCCACCGTAACCCACCCGTTCCTGGTGATACAGTACGGGGTCCCTGCCGCGCGATTCGACGAGACTCATCACCGCTACGAGAAAAAGGAGCGGAGCTGATAGTGCCAACAAGGTAAGTGCAGCCGCGACATCGAATACGCGCTTCGCGATACGTCTGCCAGTGCCCAGCTGAAAATCCGAAGAAAAGACAATCCAGCTCGGATACATCTTCTCGAACTTCACGGTGTAGCACTCGCGCTCGTAAAAGGCTACGAGATCGGTCACTTGAATACCGCTGAGCTTCGCCTTCAACAAATCGTCGATCGGCAAGGCGCCCCGCCGGTCATCAAGGGCGACGACGATCTCGACAACGCGATTTTCCCTGGCGAGGTCGATGAGAGACCGCTTGCCGTCCAGCAGGCCGCGCTGGTGTGATGTCACGGCATGGGCGGCGGGACCGGTCGGGTAGCATCCGACGATCTCGTAGCGCAGCGGCTGGACATGGCTCATTAGATTCTGGACCAGCTGTGCAGACTCGCCCGCACCGACGATAATCGTCCTTCTCGGCTGACTTCCCACCCCAACTAGCCACTGAGAAAGCCGCCGTGTCGCGAGGGTACCACCGAAGGCCAACGCCAGACTCAAGAGCAAGAAAGCTGTATCTTGGTACACAGCCGGGAAAAAGCGAGCGGCGAGCATGGTTAGAGCGCCTCCGGCGAGAATAGCGAGCGCCAACCGAATGGCAAAGGAGCCGTTGCCCGAGCTAACCGACCTTGAGTCCAGACCAAACGCGAGCATTGCCGTAGAGAGCAATCCGGCGAACAGGAAGGCATTTGCAGACAACGCGAAGGCGTCCAGTGCTGGCGCCTCCGTGGTGTTCGGCCCGAGGCCCTGGGCGAAAATCGGAACAAGAAAGGCCACAACAAAAATGACCGCCTGCCAAGCGGCAAACTTCAGATCGGTAATAGAGGTTTGGTAGCCCAACAACTTGATCACCGGATGGTCCCTCGCATAGTTTAATCGCTACGGCTCAATCGTCCGCGAGGCCGTGCTCGCGCTTACCTACCCAGCGCCCGCTTCAACGCGTCGGTCACCTGCTGTTGTTCTGCGGCGGTCATCTGCGGGAACAGGGGGAGGACAATGCAGCGGTCTTGGCTGGCTTCGCTGTGGCGCAGATCAGCGCAGTCCTCAGACGTGCAATCACACCGACCCTGCAATCGACTGGCACAGGTCCACGCGTCGCGGGGATAGGCACCCTCGCGATGGGAGCACATGATGCCGCGGCGGGTGGCAACGCCAGCATGAAGCATGCTCTGCATGACCTGCTTCTGGTCAATAGCCTGGGGGAGGCGCACGCAGAAGCTCTGCCAGTTGCTGCGCGCCCATTCCTGCTCACGGGGAAGACCCAGACCGGGGATGCTGGCAAGAAGCATCTGGTAGCGGGTGGCAAGCTCGCGCCGCTTATCCACAATCTCGGGTAACCGCTTGAGCTGCTCGCAGCCCACGGCGGCCTGCATGTCGGTCATGCGGTAGTTGTAGCCGACGGCCGGGTAGCCCTCGAAGATCACCTCGGCGGAGGCGTGGCGCTTGGTGTCCGGCACGCTCATGCAGTGCTGGCGCAGGAGCCGGAACTGGGCATCCCACTCGGGATTGCGGGTGGTGAGCATGCCCCCCTCGCCAGTGGTGATAACCTTCCGCGGGTGGAAGGAGAAGCAGGCGATATCGCCGTGGGGCTTGCCGATCCGCTCCCAGGAGTCGCCGACGCGAATCTCGCTGCCGATGGCGCAGGCGGCATCCTCGATGACCGGTAATCCGTGGCGGGCGGCGACGGCGGTGATCTGGGCCAGGTCGCAGGGCATGCCCATCTGGTGGACACAGAGGATGGCCTTGGTCCGGTCCGTTATGGCGGGCTCGAGGCGCGCCGGGTCCAGGTTGAAGGTGTCCGGCTCGATGTCCGCGAAGACCGGCGTGGCCCCGCAGTAACGGATGCTGTTGGCGGTGGCGATGAAGGAGTGGCTCACGGTGATGACCTGGTCGCCGGGCTGGACACCGACCGCCAAGAGCGCCAGGTGCAGGGCGGTGGTGCAACTCGAGACCGCGCAGGCGTGATCGGCTCCCACGAAGGCGGCGAAGGCCTGCTCGAACTCCGCCACCCGGGGGCCCTGGCTGACCCAGCCGGAGCGAAGGGCTTGGGCAGCGGCTTGGACCTCTTCGTCGCCGATCAGCGGCTTGGCAATGGGAATCATTGTTGCGCCTTCCACCAGTCGACCAGACGTTCCAGTCCTTCTTCCAGGGGGACCGTGGACTCGAAACCAATCAGGCGAAGAGCCTTCACAACGTCGGCCAGGCGCCGCTGCACTGGGTTGACCTTGCGGGCCGCCTGAAACTCCAGGTCCAAGTCAGCGCCCATCACACGCGACAGCATCTCGGCGAGCTGCCGGAGGCTGGTCTCGGTGCCACTGGCCACGTTGAAGACCTCGTCGGTAACGTCGGCCTTGGCCGCCAGGACGTTGGCCCGAGCGACGTCTTCGATGTAGACGAAGTCCATGGTCTGATGACCGTCGCCAAAGATCACCGGCGGCTCGCCGGCGGCGATGCGCTCCATCCAGCGGATGAGCACCTCCGTGTAGACGCCGTGGATGTCCATGCGCGGGCCGTAGACGTTGAAATAGCGCATGGCCGCGTAGTCGAGGCCGTACATGTGGTGGAAGCTCCGCAGGAGCCCCTCGTTGAAGACCTTGGCCGCTCCGTAGAGGGTCCAGTTGTTGTAGGGGTGGTGCGCTTCCGTGGTGGGGAAGGTCTCGGCCATGCCGTAGACGGAAGCGGAGGAGGCGGCGACGACCTTCTCCACCTTGTGCTTGACGCAAAGCTCCAACAGGTCGAAAGTGGCGTCGGCCATGACCTCCATGGCCAGGCGCGGGTTTTCGGCGCACTGGGTGATGCGCAGGGCGGCCATATGAAAGACCAGATCTGATTGGCTGACCAGTTCCTCCATGAGGGCCCGGTCGCGGATGTCGGCCTCGATC
>JBAPYD010000804.1:0-2442 GCA_049284555.1 Chromatiaceae bacterium
CCCACCCAGGGGCCAGACCAAGGCGGGGCCACGGTGGCCTGGACCCTGGATGCGGAGCGAGAGCTCAAGCGCATCCCCTTCTTCGTCCGCGGCAAGGCGCGCCGCAACACGGAGCTGTTCGCCCAGGAGCGGGGCATCCAGACCATCGACCTGGAGACCCTTTACGATGCAAAGGCGCATTTCGGTCGCTGACGCCCCGGTTGCCCTGCGCCCGGTCGTCGAGGACCCGAGCCGCGGCGCCGGGACCCGAGCCGCGCCCGAGCCGATCCGGGTGGTCCTGGTCTCCCTGGACGGACACCTGGCGGGCGCCCTGAACCGGGCGAGACCGGCCCTCGATCGGGACATCCCCGGCCTCGTGCTGAGCATGCACGCGGCGGCGGAGTGGGCCGACGACCCGGGGGCGGAAGAACGCTGCCGCCACGACATCGCCCGCGGCGACATCATCATCGTCACCATGCTGGTGATGGAGGAGCACATCCAGCCGGTGCTGCCGGCCCTCAAGGCCCGCCGGGACCAGTGCGACGCCATGGTGTGCTGCATGTGCGCGGCGGAGGTGATGCGACTCACCCGCCTCGGCGGGTTCAACATGGGGGGCGAGGGCGGAAAGACCAGCGGCCCTCTGGCCCTACTGAAGCGCCTGCGCGGGAGCAAGGCCAAGGGCGATGGCGCGGGCGCCCGACAGATGGCCATGCTGCGGCGCATTCCCAAGCTCCTGCGCTTCATCCCCGGCACCGCCCAGGACGTGCGAGCCTACTTCCTGACCCTCCAGTACTGGCTGGCGGGGTCCGAGGAGAACATCGCCAACCTCGTGCGCTTCCTTGTGGACCGGTACGCGGACGGGGAGCACCGCCCCCTGCGCGGCCGACTCAAGGTTCCCCCGCCCCAGGACTACCCCGAGGTCGGGGTCTACCACCCCCGCCTTCCGGGGCGCATCGCCGCGGAGGCTGGCCGGCTTCCGGCACCGGGACGGGACTGCAAGGGCACCGTGGGCCTGCTTCTGATGCGCTCCTATGTCCTGGCGGGCAACGCGAGCCACTACGATGGGGTGATCGCCGCGCTGGAGACCCGGGGCCTGAGGGTCATTCCCGCCTTCGCCAGCGGTCTGGACGCCCGCCCGGCCGTCGAGCGCTTCTTCATGGCGAACGGCCGCTCGATCGTGGACGCCGTTGTGTCCCTCACCGGCTTCTCCCTGGTCGGCGGGCCGGCCTACAACGACGCCAGGGCCGCCGAGGAATTGCTGGCCCGGCTGGACGTCCCCTACCTCTCCACCCTTGCGGTCGAATTCCAGACCCTGGAACAGTGGGAGGGCTCCGCCCAGGGACTGCTCCCCGTCGAGGCCACCATGATGGTCGCTATCCCGGAGCTCGACGGGGCCACTGGCCCCCTCGTCTACGGGGGCCGCTCCGCGGGCGTTCCCGTGGATCGGGTCCGGGACATGCAGACCCACGGGGAGCGGACCGGCCGGCTCGCCGATCGCGTGGCACGGCTCGTGGCCCTGCGCAAGCGCCCGCGGATCGAGCGCAAGGTCGCGGTGGTGCTGTTCAACTTCCCGCCCAACGCCGGCAACACCGGCACCGCCGCCTACCTCTCGGTCTTCGCCTCCCTCTTCAACGTGCTGGGGGCCATGAAGACCGCGGGCTATCGGGTGGACCTGCCAGCGGACGTCGATGCCCTTCGAGAGCGCATCGTGGCCGGTAACGCCCAACGCTTCGGGGCCCATGCCAACGTGCTGGCGCGCATCCCGGCGGACGATCATGTGCGGCGGGAGCCCTGGCTGAAGGACATCGAGCGGCAGTGGGGGCCGGCGCCCGGCAAGCAACAGGCCGATGGGCGCTCCATCTTCGTGCTCGGAGAGCGCTTCGGCAACGTCCTGGTCGGTGTGCAGCCCGCCTTCGGCTACGAGGGCGACCCCATGCGTCTGCTCTTCGAGCAGGGCTTCACCCCCACCCACGCCTTCAGCGCCTTCTACCGCTATCTGCGCGAGGACTTCGGGGCCGATGCGGTCCTGCACTTCGGGACCCACGGTGCGCTCGAGTTCATGCCGGGAAAGCAGGTGGGGATGTCCGGGGCCTGCTGGCCGGACCGGCTCATCGGCGACCTGCCGAACCTCTATCTCTATGCCTCGAACAACCCCTCCGAGGGGACCATCGCCAAGCGCCGCTCAGCGGCCACCCTGGTGAGCTATCTGACACCCCCTATCGCCCGGGCAGGGCTCTACAAGGGGCTGATCGAGCTCAAGGGATCCGTGGAGCGCTGGCGCACCCTGCCCCCGACGGCCGCGGACGAGCGCGCGGAGCTCGCCGAGCTCATCCAGGCCCAGGCCGCGACGCTCGACCTGTGCGAGGCCGAGCCCTTGTGGGTCACGGACGCGGAATCCCGTATCGATGCCCTCAACCGCCAGGTGCTGGAGCTGGAGTACACCCTGATCCCCCACGGCCTGCA
>JBAPYD010000805.1:0-1559 GCA_049284555.1 Chromatiaceae bacterium
GCCGAACTGGCCGAGGCCGAAGGCCGTCGCCGGCAGCAGGGCCAGGGCCACCAGCCCCATGGTGCGACCGACGCTGGCGCCCGAGTGGGCGTGGGGGGCGGCGAGGGGTGTCTCGGATGCCGTGCCCTTGACGATGAATTCCGACATGGTGTCAGGCCCCCACCTCGCTCTCCGCGGCGGTCGGCTTGGCCTGTGGCCTCGGCCTGGACGCCGCCTCGCGCTTGCGTGCCGCCATGGCCTCCCGCTTCGCGCGCTGGATGGCCTCGATCCGCTCGGCGCGTTGCTCGATGAGGCGGCGGGTCTCGGTCTGCTTCTGCTTGGCTCGCCCGCGGGCGGCCATCTCCCCCTTCGCGTAGTTGAAGTACTGCACCAACGGGATGTGGGCGGGGCAGACGTAGGCGCAGGAGCCGCAGCCGATGCAGTCCATCAGTCCGAGCCGCACCGCGCCCTCCAGATCCCCGGCGCGGGTATGGCTCGCCATCTCCAGGGGCAGCAGGCCGCAGGGGCAGGCGCTGACGCAGCTCGCGCACCGGATGCAGGGGCTCGGCTCCCGTCCCCGGGTCTCCGCGGCGGTGAGCGCCAGGATGCCGTTGGAGCCCTTGACCATGGGGACCCGGGTGCTCGGCAGCGGCTGGCCCATCATCGGCCCACCGCTCACCAGGCGGGCGGGCTCCTCCTCGAAGCCACCACACTGGTCGATCAGCCACTGCACGGGGGTGCCCAACGGGACCCGCAGGTTACGCGGCCTGGCGATCGCGGCGCCGCTGACGGTCACCACCCGGGACACCAGGGGGTGCCCGAGCCGCAGGGCCTCGTGGACGGCGAAGGCGGTGGCCGGGTTGTGCACGACGACACCGATGTCCGCGGTCAGGCCGCGGGCCGGCGTCTCGCGCCCGGTGAGCGTCTGGACCAGGTGCTTCTCCGACCCCATGGGGTATCGCATGGGTAGGGAGACCACCGAGATCCCGGCACCGCTCGCCCCGAGGACGGCAACCGCGGTCGCCATCGCCCCGAGGGCCTCCGGCTTGTTCCCCTCGATCGCGATCAGGATCCGGCTCTCCCCCAGCGCATGGGCCATGATCCTGACACCGTCCAGGACCTGCCCCGGTCGCTCCCGCATCAGGCGGTCGTCGCAGGTGAGGTAGGGCTCGCACTCGGCCCCATTGATCGCCAGGGTATGGAGCCGATACTTCTTGCGCAGGTTGAGCTTGACCGCGGAGGGGAAGGTGGCCCCCCCGAGTCCGACGATGCCGGCCGCGGAGACCCGGGCGGCGATCTCTTCGGGGTCCAGGGAGAAGGGGTCCGGCACCCCCTCCGTCCCCTCGAGCCAGCGGTCCTCGCCGTCGGGCTGCAGCGTGATGGTGGGCACCGAGAGCCCGGAGGCGTGGTGGGCGTGATAGCTCCCGATCCCCATGATCCGCCCCGACGTGGGGGCATGGACCGGCGCGGAGATGGCCCCCTGGCTGTGGGCGATCAGCTCGCCCTTCGCCACCCGCTGGCCCCGGCGCACCGCCGGGGCGGCCGGCGAGCCGATGTGCTGCTGCAGCGGCACATGGAGC
>JBAPYD010000806.1:0-8106 GCA_049284555.1 Chromatiaceae bacterium
CGGGACTTGCACCCGGCGGGTCGCGATAAGAGGTTTCGGATTGCTAATGTTCCATCTTGCTTTCTTCCCCTCTTCCAGGCTTTGCCTGGCGCAATATGTAAAGCTTTCCATAAGCGTCCAAACCTGCCGCTCAGGTCTGCGCCATCAGCGGAAGCAAGGGGTCGGGAAAAGCCTGTTCTCTCTGTGGATATGTCCTCGGCGGCAGAGCGAAGGCGCAATAGCGAACGGGCCCGCGGGAGGTTTACGTGCAGCTTCCGTTTTCTGGAGCCGCTGCCGGACCGTGTCGGTGCCACGATCGGTGACGGCTGAGCGACCATCCCGCCAATCGAGGACACCTCAGACAGTGTCTGCAAGCCCCGGGGGGAACCCTGCGTCACGATTCATATGGAAGGAGCCCGCAGCTTGACTGGGCGTTGACCTCTCGCGGGCGGGGCGGAGGGTGACGATCACAGCGCCCAAGTGGGGGGCCGAACCGCCCGGAACCCGGCGGATCCCGGCCGTGGCGGCTATGCTGTTCCGTTCCGATATTCCACGTCTGCTGGCGTGTTGCAGCGTCGCTATGTCTAGAAGCTCTCGTGAAGCAACCGGGTCCCGCAGGCTTCCATTCAGGAGTCCCGACAACGGCGAGGCCCGGAGCCCTCCCGACCCCTAAGCGTAACTACGCATAATGTATATTATGTTAAGTGATGTTTACGCCTGACCGGGCAGCGACTGGACACGCACGCAAGCCCTCTTGTTCCGGCAACCTGTCTCTTCCTTTCGAAAGCGAGTCTTCATCCCTGGTAGTCTCGCCGCACTCGTCCACTGATCGA
Source organism: Chromatiaceae bacterium (assembly GCA_049284555.1). GTDB lineage: Bacteria > Pseudomonadota > Gammaproteobacteria > Chromatiales > Chromatiaceae > Thiodictyon. Next base: position 813 of record JBAPYD010000806.1, read on the forward strand.
CGTGAATAACTGGTAGGCGATGGTGCCGCTTGCCTCCGCGACGACATTGGCGCTGACCTGGTCCCCCCAAAGCTGCACGGGCTCCCCCGGGCGAACGCCCTCCAGGCCCGTCAGATCCACCGTCAGCATATCCATGGAGACCCGCCCGATGATCCGGGTGACCCGTCCCCCCACGGCCACGGGGGTGCCGTCGGGCGCGTGCCGCGGGTAGCCGTCCGCGTAGCCCAGAGCGACCACACCCACCCGCATGGGCTCTGGGCAGACGAACCGCCCGCCATAGCCGATGCGCTCCCCCGCCGCCAGGTCCCTCACCGCGATCAGGGCGGACTCCAGCTGCATCACGGGTCGCAGCTGACTGGCGCAGGCGTGCTCGTCGCCCAGCGGTGAGGCGCCGTAGAGCATGATTCCGGGGCGCACCCAGTCCGCATGGGCGTCCGGCCAGGCAAGGATGGCCGCCGAGTTGGCCAGGCTGCGGGGCGCCTCGACCCCGGCGCAGGCCTCGGTGAACCGGTGGATCTGCTGGATGGTGGCCGGGTGGTCCCGCTCGTCCGCGCGGGCAAAATGGGTCATCAGCACCAGGTTGCCCACCTGGGGCGCCTGCCGAAGGGCCCCGTAGGCCCCGGCAAGCTGTGAAGGCTCGAGGCCGACCCGATGCATGCCGGTGTCCACCTTGATCCAGCAGTCGAGCGGCCGTTGGGGTCGAGCCTCCAACACCCAGGCGAGTTGCTCGGGCGAGTGGACCACCAGGGCCAGACGATGCCGATCGGCCAGCGGGATCTCATCCGGCGAGAAGACCCCTTCCATGAGCAGGATGGGGGCTCGGATGCCCGAGTCCCTCAGCTCGAGGGCCTCCTCCGTGCAGGCAACCCCCAGGGCGTCCGCCTCCCCTTCCAGCGCACGGGCGACCGCGACGGCCCCGTGGCCGTAGGCGTTGGCCTTGACCACTGCCAGCACCCGGGACGACCTCGCCAGGGTGCGTGCGCGGCGCAGATTGTGGCGCAGGGCCCCGAGGTCGATACGGGCGCGGGCCGGTCTAGACATGACACCCTTCCCTGGCGCCCTCGGAATCGCAACGACTTGGGGCCATGACCCGGTCTCAGGGGTCTGCCAGCAGGTCGTCAGGGTCGACCAGCGGATATCCCAGGGCTTGGGCCACCGCGTGGTGAGTGACCTGTCCGGCGCATACATTCATCCCCGCACGGAGGTGGGGGTCCTGCCGCATGGCCTGGCGCCAGCCCTTGTCGGCCAGGGCCAGGATATGGGGCAGCGTGGCGTTGTTCAGGGCGTAGGTCGAGGTGTGAGGCACGGCCCCTGGCATATTCGCCACGCAGTAGTGGACGATGCCCTCGGCCACGAAGGTCGGTTGCGCATGGGTGGTGGGCCGCGAGGTCTCGAAGCAGCCTCCCTGGTCGATGGAGACGTCCACCAGAACGGCACCAGGCAGCATCTCGGCCAGATGGGACCGGGTCACCAGCCTGGGGGCGGCCGCGCCCGGAACCAGCACGGCACCGATGACCAGACTGGCATGGTACAGGTGCTCCTGGATGGTGGTGCGATTGGAGTAGACGGCCCGAACGCTCGCGCCGAAGTGGTTGGAGAGCCGCTCCAGCACCGCCGGATCCCGGTCCAGCAGCGTAACGTCCGCCTGGAGTCCCACGGCCATCTGGGCAGCGTTGAAGCCCACGGTCCCACCTCCCAGGATCACCACCCGGGCCGGCGCCACCCCGGGCACACCGCCGATCAGGACCCCCCGCCCGCCGTGCTCCTTCTCCAAGGCGCAGGCCCCCGCCTGGACCGCCATACGGCCCGCGACCTGGCTCATGGGCCTGAGGAGGGGCAGACCGCCATGGGCGTCGGTGACGGTCTCGTAGGCGATGCAGACGGTGCCGGAGCCGATCAGGTCCCGTGCCTGGTCCGGGTCCGGCGCCAGGTGCAGATAGGTGAACAGCACCTGGCCCTCCCGCAGCAGCCGGCGCTCAGCCGGCTGGGGCTCCTTGACCTTGACGATGAGCTCCGCGCTGCCATAGATGTTGGCGGCATCCTCCGTGATCCGGGCCCCGGCGGAACGATAGGCGTCGTCCCCGGCACCGATCCCCGTGCCGGCACCGGCCTCCACCAGGACCGAGTGGCCGCGATGGGTCAGCTCCGCCACGGACTCGGGCGTGAGCCCGACGCGGAACTCCTGGGGCTTGATCTCGCGTGGCACGCCGATCAGCATGGAGTGGCTCCTAGAGGTTTCGGGCGGCGGCCACGACCGCCTGACCCAGGGAGAGGCCTCCATCATTGGCCGGGACCTGTCCGTGAGTCAAAGGATCCAGGCCCCGGCATCTGAGGCGCTCGCAGAGTCCCTCCAGGATCAAGCGGTTCTGGAAGACCCCTCCAGACAGGGCGACCTCGGAAACCCCCTCCTCCTGCACGATCCCGGCGGCCAGCCCGGCCAAAGCCTCGCAGAGGCCCAGGTGGAAGCGGGCGGCGATCTGGTCGCGCCCCCTGCCCGCCCCCAGGTCATCGAACAGCGCCGGCCATAGCGGGGCGGGGTCCAGGACCCTGCCCTCCTCCGTCTCGGAGACTCGGAAGGGGTAGCCCGAAACGGCGTCCGCCATCGCCGGTGTCGCCAGGGTTTCCAGCTCGATGGCCGCCTGGCCTTCGTAGGTGATCGACTCCCCGCCCACGCCCAGGGCGGCGGCCACCGCGTCGCACAGGCGGCCGGCGGAGCTGCTGAGGGGTGCGTTGAGCCCCCGTGCCATCATGGCCCGCAGCACCCCCAGGGGATGACCCGCAAGCCGTCTCGTGACCTCCAGATCCGGCCAGCGTCCCAGAAAGGACTCCCAGCCCAGGCTCGACTCGATCTGGGCCAGGAGGTTGCGCCAGGGCTCCAGGGTGGCCCGGGTGCCGCCCGGCATCGGGGTCGGTCGCAGCCAGGCCACCCGCCGGTAGGAGCGATAGTCGGCCATGAGGAGCTCGCCCCCCCACAGGGTCCCGTCGGGGCCGAAGCCCAGGCCATCGAGGGCGATGCCGAGCACGGGACCCTTATCCAGCGGCCAGCCGTTGTCGGCGAGCACGGCGGCGACATGGGCATGATGGTGCTGGACGTCCACCAGCGGCAGACCCTCCCGCAGGGCCCGGTCGCGGCCGGTCAGGGTCGAGCGGTAGTCCGGGTGCAGGTCCACCGCCAGCACCTCGGGTTGGTGCTCGAACAGGGATCGGTAGAGATCCAGGGTGCGCTCATACTGCCGGGCCGTGCGGGCGTCCTCCAGGTCCCCCAGGTGCTGGGTGAGGATCGCATGGCCGTCTTTCAGGAGGCAGGTGGTGTTCTTGAGCTCCCCGCCGAAGGCCAGGACCCGGGGGGCGGCGGCGAAGCCGGGGGGCAGCGGGATTGGCGCCGGGGCGTACCCCCTGGCACGGCGCAGCAGGCGCGGGGCGCCGTCCATCATCCGCACCACGGAGTCATCCACCCGATTGACGATCGCCCGGTCATGGAGCAAGGCGAAATCCGCGAGGCTGCCGAGCCGTTCCAGGGCCTCTACGTTGTCGATGCACTGAGGCTCTTCGCTCAGGTTGCCGCTGGTCATCACCAGGGGTCTATCCCAATCGGCCAGCAGGAGCCGATGCAAGGGGCTGTAGGGCAGCATGAACCCGAGAGTGCCCTGGCCCGGGGCGATCTCCCGCGCTAAGGGCCGGGGCGGGGATCCAGCGGCGTCGGGCGCGCGCTCGAGCAGGACGATGGGGGCCGCCGGACCCTTCAGGAGGGCGGACTCTCCGCCGCCGATTCGGCAGTAGCGGCGGATGACGTCCAGGTCCCGCGCCATGAGGGCGAAGGGCTTCTGGAAGCGCCGCTTGCGCCGACGCAGGGTCGCGACCGCCTCCGCATCGGTGGCATCACAGGCCAGGTGGAAGCCGCCGATGCCCTTGATGGCCAGGATCCTTCCCGCGGCGAGCAATCGGCTGGCGAGATCAATGGCATCGGGGGCGCCCCGGTCCGCGGGATCGACCTCGATCCCGGCCCCGTCGACGAGCCAGAGCCGTGGACCGCAGTCCGGGCAGGCATTGGGCTGGGCATGGAAGCGCCGATCCGCCGGATCCCCGTACTCCGCCGCGCAGGCCTCACAGAGCGGAAAGACCGCCATGCTGGTGTTGGCGCGATCATAAGGGATGGCGCGGACGATGCTGAGCCGGGGTCCGCAATGGGTGCAATTGGTGAATGGGTAACGGTAGCGGCGGTCCTGGGGATCCTCGATCTCCCGGGCACAGGCCTCGCAGGTGGCGGCATCCGGAACGATGCCCGTGCGGATCCCGGTGGGATTGCTCGCCTCGATGCTGAACCCGGGACCCGGTGGAGGCGAGGCCAGGGAGGACCGCTCGATGGTGTCGATGCGCGCGAGCGGCGGACACTGGGCGCGGAGGCTGCTGCAGAACCGATCGACGGTGTCCGGAGGGGCCCCGGGGTCGGGCCAGACGCGGATCAGCACCCCCTCGCCGTCGTTGCGCACGTCCCCCGAGAGGCCGTGATCCCGGGCGAGACGCCAGACGGTGGGCCTGAAACCCACCCCCTGCACCAGCCCGCGCACCCGAATGGACTCACCCATGGCACCAGCGCGGACACTTCGCGCAAGGGCCCGTCACCTGAGTGCCGCGCGCCTGATGGCTCAGAGCATGCCGAGCTGGAGCTTTGCCTCGTCGCTCATGGTCGCGGGGCTCCAGGGTGGATCCCACACCAGGTCCACCTGGACCTCCCCTACCCCGTCGACGGTGCTCACCGCGTCCTTGACCATGACCGGCATCATGCCGGCGACCGGACAGGCAGGGGCCGTGAGGGTCATATCGATATGCACATCGCCGTTGGGCTGGATATCGATCGTGTAGATCAGCCCGAGATCGTAGATGTTGACCGGAATTTCCGGGTCATGGACGGTCCGCAGGGCGGCGATGATGGGCTCCCGGAGCTCCTCGGGCTCTACCCGCTCCACCGCCACCTCTCCATGGTCGGCATGGCCTTCTGGAGCCGCCTCGTGTCGACCGAAACCCGCGAAGCGAGCCAAACGGTTCATGTCAGACCTCTCAACTGCATGCATGATCAATCACGGTGAGTGGAGTGGGCCATGGGCGATCAGGCCAGGGGCGCGTGCTCCAGCCGGTGGCCGACCTGATCCGCCACACGCTCGCGCAGGGGCTCCGGCTCCAGGACGTCCAGGATCTCCCCGGCGAAGCCGAGGCACAGCATGCGTCGGGCCAGCGGTGCCTTGATACCCCGGGAGCGCAGGTAGAAGAGCATCTCCGGCGCGAGCTGGCCCACGGTGGTTCCGTGGCTGCACTTGACGTCGTCGGCGTTGATCTCGAGCTGGGGCTTGGTGTCCACCTCGGCCCCCTCGGACAGGAGCAGGTTGCGGTTCGACATGGCCGCGTCGGTCTTCTGGGCATCCTTGGCGACGTAGACCCGCCCGTCGAACACCGCCCTGCCCTTGCCGTACAGGATCCCCTTGAAGTTCTCCCGGCTGGTGCAGTGAGGCAGCCGGTGATCCACGTCCAGGTGATAGTCCAGGAGCTGCTGATCGCCCGCGAGATAGAGTCCCTGCAGATCGCATTCCGCGTGCTCGCCGGTGAATTGCACCTGCAGATCCGTGCGCGCCCAGGCGCCGCCGAGGCCGACGTTGACCCCCAGATAGCGACTGCCCTCACCGAGGCCGAGGTAGAGGCCGGTGATGTGGAAGGCATTGGGACTCTCGTCCTGGATGCGCTGATGCTTCAGCGCCCCATCGCGACCCACCGAGACCTCCAGGACGGAGTTCGTGCAGTAGAGGGACTGACCGAGGCTCACGTAGCGCTCGATCAGGGTCGCCCGGGCCCCGTCCTCCAGGGCCACGATATGCCTGGGCTGGGCGACGCGGGGCTCGTCCATCCCCACGGAGAGATGGATGAGCTCGACAGGCTGGGACAGAACGGCCCCGCGCTCGAGCAGGATCACCAGGCCATCGCCCATTCCCGCGGTGTTCAGGGCCGCGAAGAGCGGCTGCTCCTCGCCGGCGACGCCATTGACCCGATCGCGCAGGGCGTCCGGGTCGCTCTTCAGGATCTGCTGGAGCCCGCCGATGCGCACCCCGGGAGGCAGCTCGCCGAGGTCGGACAATTCAGGAAGATAGCGACCGTTGACCAGCACGACGCGGTGAGCTTCGAGCCCCGGGATCAGGATCTCCTCGATGTCCTCCGGCTGCAGGGCCGTCATGGGCTCATCGGCAGGGACGAAGCCCTGCTCGACCAGACGCTTCACGCTGGTGTAGCGCCAGGCCTCCTGCTTGCTCGTGGGGATGCCCTGGTCACGCACCCGTGCCCGGGCGGCCGCACGCTTGGTCTCCAGCCAATCGAGACCCGTGGTGTCCTCGGCGCTCGGCGTCCCCAGCCAACGATCGAGCCCCTCCCCGCTCATGCCGCTTCCTCCTCGCCCGTGATCCAGCCGTAGCCCCGCTCCTCCAGCTCGAGGGCCAGGTCCTTGCCGCCCGAGCGGATGATCCGCCCGCGGGCCAGCACGTGCACATAGTCGGGCTGGATGTAGTCGAGCAGACGCTGGTAGTGGGTGACGACGATCATGGACCGCTCGGGGCTGCGCAGCGCGTTGACACCGTCGGCGACGATGCGCAGGGCGTCGATGTCGAGGCCCGAGTCGGTCTCGTCCAGGATCGCCAGCTTGGGCTCCAGGAGGGCCATCTGGAAGATCTCGTTTCGTTTCTTCTCGCCACCGGAGAAGCCGAAGTTCACCGGACGCTTGAGCAGGGAATCATCCAGGTGCAGCACCTTGAGCTTCTCCTTCATGAGCCGCAGGAAGGAGATCGCATCCAGCTCGGGCTCGCCCCGGGACTTTTTGATGGAGTTGAGGGCGGCCTTTAGAAAATAGGTGTTGTTCACCCCCGGCAGCTCCACCGGGTACTGGAAGGCCAGGAACAGACCGTGCTGCGCCCGCTCCTCGGGCTCCAGCTCGAGCAGGTCCTGGCCCTCGAAGCTGACCGAGCCACCGGTGACCTCATAGCCCTCCCGGCCCGAGAGGACGTGCGCGAAGGTGCTCTTGCCCGAGCCGTTGGGGCCCATGATGGCGTGGACTTCGCCCGGCCGGACCTCGAGGTCGAGCCCCTTCAGGATCTCCTTGTCTCCCACGTTGGCCTTCAGGCCCTTGACTGACAACATCTGGAATCTCCGCGAATTCGTTGGCAAAACTTGCTTAACCGACAGCACCTTCCAGGCTGATGCTCAAGAGCTTCTGGGCCTCGACCGCGAACTCCATGGGGAGCTCGTTGAAGACCTCCTT
>JBAPYD010000807.1:0-2337 GCA_049284555.1 Chromatiaceae bacterium
TGCCCCAGCATATCAATGGGCACGGAGACCAGCTGCGGCAAGTCGAGGCCCGCGAGGTTGACGGCTAGGCCCGCCAGGCAGGCGACCATCACGGGGCTGCGCAGCACGGCGATCAGGCGGGCGTCCCGGTCGAGCATCCGCGTCCCCAAGGAGAAGTGCAGAAAGTTCTCGATCAGGAACAGGACCACCGCCGCGGGCATGGCCTGCTCGCCGAAGGCGAGCACGAGCAGCGGAATCCCCATGTTGCCAGAGTTGACGAACATCATCGGGGGCACGAAGGTACGCGCCCCCACGCCGGCCGCCCGGCCTATTGGCCAGGCCAGCAGACCCGAGCCCAACACCAGCAGCAGCCCGGCGAGTGCGAGGGGTCCGTAGGCACTCAGATTCGAATCCCGGGCTGCGAGTGCCGAGAAGACGAGGGCCGGGACGAAGACATCCATGCTCACGCGCGTCGCCGCGCCCACGTCCGGCCGGTGTCGGCGGCCATACAGAAACCCCACGGCCACCACCGCGAAGAGCGGAAAGACAATGCTCAGGATGCGCTCGGTCATGGCACCCTGGGATCGGGCCGCCGGATGAGCCCTCGGGGCCCCCCACACCCTCCCGGCTCGGGAGCCGTCGGCACCCATCCGGCAGAACCGACGGCGGCGGCCGCGAGCACCGGCTGGGCCAAGGCAACCTCAATGCGCGTGCCTGTGACCGCGGTCCGGCAGCTGCCGGTACTCCGAGCAGCGGCGTGGGGTCGGCACACCCTTGCCGGGGTTCAACAGCCCGTTCGGATCGAAGGCGGCCTTGACCGCGTGAAACTGGGCAAGCTCCGCCGGGCTGAACTGGACGCACATCTGATTGATCTTCTCGATCCCGACCCCGTGCTCCCCGGTGATGGTGCCCCCGACCTCGACGCACAGCTCCAGGATACGTCCACCCAGCGCCTCGGTTCGCTCCAGCTCCCCGGGCTTGTTCGCATCGAAGAGGATGAGGGGGTGCATGTTGCCGTCCCCCGCGTGGAAGACGTTGGCCACCGGTAGGCCATACTCCGCCGACAGCTCCGCGGTGCGCCGCAGGACCTCCGGCAGCGCACGGCGCGGGATGGTCCCGTCCATGCAATAGTAGTCCGGCGAGATCCGCCCGACGGCCGGGAAGGCCGCCTTACGCCCCTGCCAGAAGCGCAGGCGCTCGGCGTCGTCCCGGGAGGTGCGAACCTCCGTGGCGCCACTCGCGAGCAGCAGCTCGCGCACCTGCATCACCAGCTCCGAGACCTCCTGGTTGGTTCCGTCCAGCTCGCAGAGGAGGAGGGCCGCCGCGTCGGTCGGATAGCCGGCATGCACGAAGTCCTCGGCCGCACGGATTGCGGGCCCATCCATCATCTCCAGGCCAGCGGGAATGATCCCGGCGGCGATGACGGCACCCACCGCCCGCCCCGCCAGCTCAACGTCGTCGTAAGCGGCGAGCAGGGCCTGGGCCCGCTCCGGCACTGGCAGGAGCTTGACGGTCACCTCCACGGTCACCCCCAACATCCCCTCGGAGCCGATGTAGAGGGCCAGGAGGTCGTAACCCGCGGCGTCGAGGGCGGTCCCGCCGATCTCGATCAGCGCTCCCTCCATGGTCACCAGCTTGACGGCCGCCACGTTGTGGACGGTGAGACCGTACTTCAGGCAGTGCACCCCCCCCGAGTTCTCCGCCACGTTGCCGCCGATGGTGCAGGCGATCTGGCTCGAGGGGTCCGGGGCGTAGTAGAGCCCGTGGGGCGCCGCCGCCTGGGTGATGGCGAGGTTGCGCACGCCGGGCTCCACCCGGGCGATACGCTGCAGCGGGTCGAGGTCCAGGATACGGTTGAAACGCGCCAGGCTGAGCACGACGCCGTCCGCCAGCGGGAGGGCGCCCCCCGAGAGCCCGGTCCCCGCTCCCCGTGCCACCACCGGCACCCGACGCTCATGACAAAGCCGCAGGATCCGTTGGACCTCCGGCACGGTGCGGGGCAGGACCACCAGCAGGGGCAGCTGCCGATAGGCGGAGAGCCCGTCGCACTCGTAGGGACGCACCTCCTCCTCCTGAGCCAGCACGGAATCGGCCGGCAGGAAGGCCCTCAGGTCCTCCTCCAGGGCGGAACGGGCTGAGGCCAGGCGCGGGTCGTGGAAGTCGGGCTCGGCGGTTTGGTGCAGGCTCATCGTGGCTGATATCCGGTGGTCGTCCGGGGCTTGGACCAGAGGCTACCCCATGGCGCCCTCGGGGCCAAACCCGGAAGCCCCCGGGACCAAGTACGAGATGAGAGGGACAGAACGTTCTGGTGAGCCCCCGCGGCCGGCCTCGAGTCGGCCGCGGGGCCCAGGAGAACGC
>JBAPYD010000808.1:0-2147 GCA_049284555.1 Chromatiaceae bacterium
CCCGAACGTGGTCGCCGCGGCAAGAAGAAGGTCGCGAAGAAGCCAGCCGACAAGAAGAAAGCAGCCAAGAAAAAGACGGCGAAGAAGAAGACAAAGAAAAAGGCCAAAAAGAAAACTGCCAGGAAGAAGGCAACAAAGGCGGCCACGAAGAAGAGCAGTAAGGAATAGGCCATGATTTCCGTGCTGCACGCCGCCAATGTCTTGCTGCGCGGTGGCGTCATCGCGTATCCGACCGAAGGCGTATTCGGCCTCGGCTGCCTGCCGGACGACCAGCGGGCCTTGCAGCGGCTGCTCGAGATCAAGCGCCGCGACGCCACCAAGGGATTGATAGTGATCGCTGCGAATGCAGGGCAGTTGCAGGGTTGGATCGACTTGCCTGCTGGCCGGTCTCTTCCTGACCCCGACCCCGATCAGCCAATAACGTGGATCGTCCCACCCGGCGAGAAAGTTTCACCGATGCTGCGTGGCCAACACACCAGCCTCGCCGTTCGCATCACGACCAACCCCGTCGCGAAAGCACTTTGCCTCGCCGCCGAGTCACCGCTGGTCTCCACGAGCGCCAACCTGAGCGGCAAACCAACGGCCAGGAACCGCTTTGTGCTGCATCGCCAGTTCGCCAACGTTGTAGACTACGTCGTCCCCGGCGACTGTGGCCCGGCATCCGGTCCCTCCGAAATCCGGGATTTCGTCAGCGGAAAAGTGTTACGACCAGGATCGAAATGAGCAATATCGACGACGTAAAAGCGCACCTCTCCAGCCTGCAGAATCGTATCTGCGCCGAACTCGAAACGCTCGACGGCAAGGCGACATTTGCCAGGGACACCTGGGAGCGCCCGGGTGGTGGTGGCGGTGAAAGTCGTGTCATGTCCGACGGCGCTGTCTTTGAACAGGCAGGCGTCGGCTTTTCACATGTCTTCGGCAAACAAATGCCGCCGTCAGCGACAAAGAACCGGCCGGAACTCGCCGGCAAGGCTTTCCAGGCCGTGGGCGTTTCCCTGGTCCTTCATCCTCGCAACCCTTATGTGCCGACCACACACGCCAACTTCCGCTTTTTTAGCGCCGGCCAGCGCAAACCTGTCTGGTGGTTTGGTGGCGGCTTCGACCTGACGCCGTATTACCCGTTCCATGATGACATTGTGCACTGGCACAAGAACGCGAAGGCTGTCTGTGACCCGTTCGGCGACGACCTGTACCCACGCTACAAACAATGGTGCGATGAGTATTTCTATCTCAAGCATCGCGGTGAAACCCGGGGCGTCGGCGGGCTGTTTTTTGACGATGTCAACGAACCGGGCTTTGACAGGAGCTTCGAGTTCGTGCGCGCTGCGGGTGACGGCTTTATAACGGGTTACAAGCCGATCGTGGAGCGCCGCGTGTCCCACCGCTATGGCGAACGGCAGCGGGACTTCCAGCTGTATCGGCGCGGTCGCTACGTCGAGTTCAACCTCCTCTATGACCGGGGCACGCTTTTCGGCCTGCAGTCAGGCGGACGCACGGAGTCGATACTGATGTCCCTGCCGCCACAGGTTCGCTGGGCATACAACTGGAGCCCTGAACCGGGGTCGCCCGAGGAGAAGCTCTACACTGAATGTTTGCACCCGCGCGACTGGCTCGAAAGCGGTAATGGCTGAGCCGGGACAACTATTCGCGACCTGATATCCGTGGTAACGTCCTCGCATGTCCTGGATCCAAGAAATTGAGGTTGGCGAAGCCGACGGCACGCTGGAGGAAATGTATGCCGAGCTGACAAAAAAGCGCGGCAAGATTTCGAATATTCTCAAGGTCCACAGCCTGAATCCGGCGGCGCTGGGCAACCATCTCGACCTCTACATGACACTAATGTTCGGCAAGTCAGGGCTCAGCCGGATGGAGCGTGAGGCCGTTGGTGTCGTCGTATCCGCCACCAATGAATGTGACTACTGCGTCAATCACCATACCGAATCTCTGCGCCACTTCATCGACGACGAGGACACACTCAACATGTTGATGACGGCGGACGGCCTCGAGACACTCGAGCCGAGGCTGAGCAATATCGTCCGCTATGCGGAGAAACTGACGACCGCACCAGGTGCCATGACTGAAATCGACCTTGGCGAACTCCGTGCTGAAGGGCTGTCTGACAAGGATATTCTCGACCTTACATTGAT
>JBAPYD010000809.1:0-2914 GCA_049284555.1 Chromatiaceae bacterium
GGGCCGCAGGGTCCAGCAGGGCGCCCGAATGATAATCACAATTCAAGCATGTCGGCCCGGGGTGCGGGCCCTCAACCGAAGCGCTCGCGCAGCGCCTTGAGGGCCGCGGCGCGGGCCAGCACCACGACCTCGTCGTCGGTGTTCAGTCGGGTGTCGGGCTCCGGGAACAGGAAGTCCTTGCCGTTGCGATAGATGCAGATGGCGCGAGCGGCGCTGGGGAGGCCGAGATCTCCGACGGGGACCGCGTCCTCCTCCTTGACCCGGACGGAGAAGAACCGGGCCTCGCCGCGCAGGATGTCCGAAATCTCGATGATGCTCTGGCCCTCCGCCATGTCCGCCAGGTAGCGCCCCACGGTGTGCATCGGCACGAGCGAGTCCGCCAGGCCCAGCTCCACGCAGATGTGCTCCAGCTCCGGGTCCTCGATCTTGGTGACCACCCGGGAATAGCCCAGGGAGCGTGCCACGAGGCTCCCGATGATGTTGGCCTGATCATCATGGGTCAGGCAGAAGAGCAGATCCGTGGCCTCCGGATCCGCCTCCCGCAGGATGGCCGGACGCGTCCCGTCGCCGTGGATGAAGCCCACGTCCAGCTCCTCCTGGAGTGCGTCGATGATCGCGCGGTCGCGCTCGATCAGGACCACCTCGTGTCCACGTGCCGCGAGCATGCGCCCGGTGAGAACGGCCAGGGTCCCGCTGCCTACGAAGACGAAGCGCATGAATCGGGCCTCCCGGCTACTTCAATCGCGGGCCAGCCGCTGCGGTGGCCCCAACAGGTTCGGTCAACCAGACCGCCGCCGGCGGTCCGTCGGGCGTCGCAAGGCTTCCTCTGCCGCGGCGCGAGCGGGCTCACGGGGGACTCGGGGTCCGAGGCCCCGTAGAGGATGCCACAGGGGCCCGGGCCTTCGCGGCACTTTTTCCCGTCAGGGTGCCGGCAGGGCCAAGGTGTCCCCGCGTACAGCCGGAAATGCCGAGGCGGTGGTCGGGGGACGGCCCGCCATCTCGGCTCAAAACCTCTTGAGCCAGGTGCCCGGGTACAGGAGGACCAGCAGCGACAGGATCTCCAGACGCCCCAGCAGCATGTCCAGGGTGAGCAGGAGCTTGAGTCCGGTCTCCAGGTCGGGACCCGTGATCCCCACGGACAGTCCGACGGTTCCGACCGCCGACACGACCTCGAACAGCGCGTCGAGCGGCGCATGGCCCGCGGCCAGGAAGGGCAGCCAGGAGGCGAGGATCACGATCGGGTACAGCAGCAGCAACAGGAGCGCGTGCTCGATCTGGGGCCCCTCGAGCACCCGCCCGCCGATCTCGGGTTGGGCGACGCCGTGGCGGGGGATCTGGACGCGCAGGACGGCGAGCTGGACGACGCGGATCAGGACCAGCACCCGCAGCAGCTTCATGCCCCCCGCGGTGGAGCCCACGCCCCCGCCGGTCACCATGGACAGGATCATCACCAGCTTGGAGGCCGGGTCGAGCCCCGCCACGTCGAGGGTCGAGAAACCGGTGGTGGTCTGGGCGAAGACTGCCTGGGCGAGGGCATCGGCCGGGGTCAGGCGGCCGAGCCACCACAGCAGCAGGGTCGTCACAAGCACGGCCGTCCCCAGGGCGCGCAGCTCTGGGTCCGACCAGAGCCGCCCCGGCCCCCGCGCATGGGCGCGATAGAGCAGGGTCAGGGGGAGGGCGCCCAGGCAGGCCACGGCCCCCAGCGCGGTCCAACCCCAGGGGGTGAGCCCCGCGAGGCTGTCGGCGTACCCGGAGAACCCCCCGGTGGAGATGGCGGCCAGGGTATGGACCAGGGCCTCGAAGAGGGGCAAGCCCCCCGCCCAAACCAGGGCCGCCCCCACGGCGGTCAGCAGGGTGTACACGACGAGCACCCGGCGCGCGTGGATCCGTACGCTCTGGTCCAGGTTCTCCTCGTCGCCCGACGCGTCGGAGAGCCGACGCTGGTCCGCGGGGCGCCCCGCCGCCAGTGCCAGCGACAGGACCACGATCCCGAGTCCCCCGAACCACTGCATCCAGGCCCGCGTGAACAGGAACGCGGCGCTCTTCTCCTCGGGGACCGGCACCATGGTCAGGCCGGTCGTCGTGACCCCGGAGACCGACTCGAACCAGGCGTCCAGGGGCGAGAGTCCGGCGGCGGTGAGCGGGTAGGTCATGAGGGCGGCGGCGATGACGAAGACGAGCGCCGAGACCGCCAGGGCCTCATTGGCCTGGATCGGGCGGGCCGCTGCCGGCAGCAGGGCGCAGAGGCCGAGCGTGAGCGAGGGGAGCAGGGCCGCCAGCAGTAACCCCTGCGCCAGGGTCCGGTCTCCGCTGCCGTAGGCGAACAGGGTCGGTACCGCGATGAGCACCGCCAGGACAAGGCCGATCTGCCCCAGATGGCGACAGACCACCGCCGGCCTGGCCGGCTGGCGCAGCGGCCGGAGCCTGTCTCCCAGGCTCATGGGAGCGTCGGTCCCGTGGATCGGCCGATCGATGAGCCGGCGCGGGGGGCCGGGTCGTCGGTCGTCGGTCGTCCCGGCTCGTCCAGGTGGAGCAGCATGAGCTCGATCTCTTCGGTGATTTCCTCTTGGCGCAGGAGGTTACGTTGCTGCTTGAGCTCCCGGACCCGACCATCGATCCGTTCCAGCGCACCCCCCAGGTGACGCACGCGCTGCTGGTGCTCCGCCATCAGGGAGCTGTACAGCAGCGCATGCAGGGCGGCGAAGAGGTACTGCTCGATCAGCGCGGCGAGCAGGGTCTCGGGGGCCAGGTTCAGGCGTGGCGGGAAGGGAAGAGCGGGCGCCGGCGCCCCTGCGGGGTCGCGGAACGGGGGCAGAAGCGGGACCTCGCGAACCGCATCGGTGTCCGCATCCCAGTGGATGACGACCAACGTGGGCAGGTCCCGCTCCCGCGCCACCCGGCCGAGGGTCTGGAC
>JBAPYD010000810.1:0-2130 GCA_049284555.1 Chromatiaceae bacterium
GAGGAGGACCGGCGCAAGGCGGAGGAGGAGGCCCGCCGCATGACCTCCGAGCGGGAGCGCATCCGCCAGGAGATGGAGCGCGCGGCCGCCGTCGAGGAAGCCGCCCGTTGGGCTCGGCTGGAGGCCCAGCGCAAGGCCGAGCAGGAGCGCCAGGCGCAACTGGCGCGCCAGCGCCAGCTCCAGGAGGAGGCCGATCGCCTGGCCGCCGAAGAGGAGCGCCGACTCGCCGAGGAGGAGGTCCAGCGGCGCGTCGACGCCGAGGCCCGTCAGCTCGCGTTGGCGGCGGAGCGGGAGCTTGCGGCGCTCGATGCCCAGCGCACGCGCGAGTCGGACCCGACCTCGTCGCTGGTGAGGGAGCAGATCAGCCGAGAGGTCGACCGCTACATCCCCGTCATCAAGGATAAGGTTCGCCAGTACTGGGTGAGGCCCCCGGCCCTCGGGCGGGACCTCCAGGCGGTGGTATCGCTGCGGCTGATCCCCGGCGGGGACGTGGTCCCCAACAGCGTCCGCGTGGTACGGAGCAGCGGCAACACCGCCTTCGACCAATCGGTCATCGCCGCCGTCTACAATGCCTCCCCGATCCCGGTGCCCTCCGGTCCGCCCTTCGAGCGCTTCCGCGAGTTCAACCTCCAGTTCACCCCCTGAGCCATCACGACCGCGTCGACCCCATGATCAGAGCCCCTCGATCCATCTGGAGCCTCGCCCTCCTGACCCTCTCATTCGTCCTGGTCCTCGGCGCGGGTCGCGCCCAGGCGCGGCTGACCATCGAGGTGACCGGCGGCGTGGAGGCAGCACAGCCCATCGCCGTCGTGCCCTTCGGGGTCTCCGAGGGACTGATCCCCAGGGAGGACGTGGCCGCGATCATCGCCGCGGACCTGGCCCGCTCCGGACGCTTCCGGCCCATGCCCACCCGGGACATGCTGGCCCTGCCCAGCACCCACGAGGAGGTGGATCTGCGGGACTGGAGCCTGCTCGGCATGAACAACCTGGTGATCGGCCGCGTGGAGCAGGAGGAGAGCGGATACCGGGTCGGCTTCACCCTGTACGACGTCTTTCGCGGCGAGCAGCTCGCCACGTCCAGCGTCACCACCACCCAGAGCGGGCTGCGCATCACCGCCCACCGGATCGCCGACGAGATATACGAGAAGCTCACGGGGCAGCCGGGGGTGGCGGCCACGCGCATCGCCTACATCACCGCCAGCGGTCGCGGGAGCAATCAGACGGTGACCCTGCGGGTGTCGGATGCGGACGGCTACAACCCCCAGACCATCGTCTCCTCGGGGGAGCCCCTGATGTCCCCGGCCTGGTCGCCGGATGGTCGACGACTCGCCTATGTCTCCTTCGAGAACCGCCGCTCGTCGATCTACGTCCAGGATCTCGCCAGCGGGCGCCGCGACCTGGTGGCCAGCTATCCCGGCATCAACAGCTCGCCCGCCTTCTCCCCCGACGGTCAGCGGCTCGCCATGACCCTCTCGAAGGACGGCAGCGCGGACATCTATGTCCTGAATCTGATGACCCGGGAGCTGACCCGGCTCACCGATCACTTCGGCATCGACACCGAGCCCGCCTGGTCGCCGGACGGACGGGACATCATCTTCACCTCCGATCGCGGCGGGAGTCCCCAGATCTATCGCATGTCGACCGCCGGCGGTCCCGCCGGGCGCGTCAGCTTCGAGGGAGACTACAACGCCCGGGCGTCCTATGCGCCGGACGGCAACTCCATCACCATGGTGACCCGAGTCAACGGACAGTTCCGCATCGCCGTGCAGGACCTGCGTCGCGGCTACACCCGCCTCGTGAGCAGCGGCAGCCTGGACGAGTCGCCGAGTTTCGCGCCCAACGGCTCCATGGTAATTTACGCGACCGTACACGGGGGCCGGGGCGTGCTCGCCACCGCCTCGGTGGACGGAGGCGGCAACCAACGGCTATCCCAGGATACCGGCGAGGTGCGCGAGCCCGCCTGGTCGCCGCTGATCAAGTGAGGAGCTCCCCTCCGTGAAAGACCAACCCACCCCACTCCCCGTTACCTTTCCGCGCGCGGCCAAGGGCATGTCCCTGGTCGGCGTGATCGTGCTCCTGCTCGGCTGCTCCAGCGAGCCGATGCGCGAGCCGCCGCGGCCAGTCCCGGCA
>JBAPYD010000811.1:0-2045 GCA_049284555.1 Chromatiaceae bacterium
TCCATCGGGTGCAGCAGCTTGCGCAGGATCCAGATCTTCTGCAGCTCGTCGGCCGAGGTGATCAGCTCCTCGCGACGGGTGCCGGAGCGGTTGATGTTGAGCGCCGGGAAGACGCGCTTCTCCGCGATGCGCCGGTCGAGGTGGATCTCGCTGTTGCCGGTGCCCTTGAACTCCTCGTAGATCACGTCGTCCATGCGCGAGCCCGTATCGATCAGGGCGGTGGCGAGGATGGTCAGGCTCCCCCCCTCCTCCACGTTGCGGGCGGCGCCGAAGAAGCGCTTTGGACGTTGCAGCGCATTGGCGTCCACGCCGCCGGTGAGCACCTTGCCCGAAGAGGGGACCACGGTGTTGTAGGCCCGGGCCAGACGGGTGATGGAGTCGAGCAGGATCACCACGTCGCGCTTGTGCTCGACCAGGCGCTTGGCCTTCTCGATCACCATCTCGGCCACCTGCACGTGGCGGGTGGCGGGCTCGTCGAAGGTGGAGGAGATGACCTCGCCGCGCACCGAGCGGGTCATCTCGGTGACCTCCTCCGGGCGCTCGTCGATGAGCAGGACGATCAGGTAGCAGTCCGGATGGTTGTGCCCGACCGACTGGGCGATGTTCTGCAGCATCATGGTCTTGCCCGCCTTGGGCGGGGAGACGATGAGGCCGCGCTGACCCTTGCCGATGGGGGCCACCAGGTCGATGGTCCGCGCGGTGATGTCCTCGGTGCTGCCGTTGCCGATCTCGAGCTTGAGCCGCTTCTGGGCGAAGAGCGGCGTGAAGTTCTCGAACAGGATCTTGGTCTTGGCGTTCTCTGGCCGGTCGAAGTTGATGTCGTTGACCTTGAGGAGCGCGAAGTAGCGCTCGCCGTCCTTGGGGGGCCGGATCTTGCCGGAGATGGTGTCCCCGGTGCGCAGGGCGAAGCGGCGGATCTGACTCGGCGAGACGTAGATGTCGTCCGGGCCGGCCAGATAGGACGCATCCGCCGAGCGCAGGAACCCGAAGCCGTCGGTCAGGATCTCCAGGACGCCGTCGCCATAGATGTCCTCGCCGCGCTTGGCCTGGGCCTTCAGGATCGCGAAGATCAGGTCTTGCTTGCGGGAGCGCCCTACGCCTTCGATTTCCATGGACTGCGCCAGCTCCACCAACTCGGGGACCGGCGTCTTCTTCAGTTCGGTTAGATTCATCAGGGTCTTCTGGACAGAGGTCAGAGTGGGTGCGCGACACCCCGCGAGGAATCGGCGTCACGGGGAGGGGCGACTCGGGGCGGCCGCACACCGGGGAGCGGGCATCCGAGCGGGTGCCCTAGGGACCGGATTGGGTCAGGCCTGGATGCGCCCTTCCTCGTCGGCGCACCCAGGCGGAAATCGTCTCAGAGATTACTGTCGATGAAGGCGGTAAGCTGTGACTTGGATACGGCCCCCACCTTGGTCGCCTCCACCTCGCCCTCCCGGAACAGCATCAGGGTCGGGATGCCGCGAATGCCATAGCGGGGCGGGGTGTTCGGATTCTCGTCGATGTTGAGCTTGGCGACCTTGATCTTGCCGGCGTATTCGGTCGCGATCTCGTCCAGCACCGGCGCGATCATCTTGCAGGGGCCGCACCAGTCGGCCCAGTAATCCACGAGGACCGGATCGGGGGATCGTAGCACCTCATCCTCGAAAGAGTCATCGGTCACGTGGACGATGCTATCGTTCACTGAAGTCGTCTCCCGTAGGTTCGTTGGTCGGGTTGTGTGGGGGCCAACGCCCGGCGCTGTCCTCGGACGGCCGCAGGGCCGGGGCCAGGGGGTCCCGTGTCGCGCGGAATTTCGGGTCGTGGTGCGTCTGCACGCCAAGCAACACAGAGCTTCGGATCGAGGCTGGCCGATAGCCGCCTAAGCGGAAATGTAGCGGAAAGCCCGTGGAGCGGTCCAGCCAGCGATCGGGCGAGAGGCGGGCGAATTGGCGTTGGCGTGGGCCCAAAGGGTAAGATCGTATTTGATCCAAAGCGCAGCCAATTTGCAAGCCTTGCCCGCCACCCCGGCGGCGCGCTTGACACAAACGCGAGATCCATGTCCG
>JBAPYD010000812.1:0-5913 GCA_049284555.1 Chromatiaceae bacterium
TCGTGGCACGGTACCTTCCATGGCCGCTGTTTTACGCCATTCGGGACCGGCTGTCCAGTTCCCAATGGAATTGTCTTCAACTCAACGGGCTGCCGATGATCTCGACGGAGCCCTGACAGAAACCCGGTCCGAACTGGACAAAAAGCCGCGAGATTTGCCACCATTGCGGCAATTTTCCGTCATCTGTGGCACCTCGACGGTAGGCCAAGACCCACCCGGTGTCCGCGACCCCTGCGAGGCGACATGGCGACCGTATTGGTCCTCAACGGACCCAATCTGAACCTGCTCGGCAGCCGAGAGCCCGGACTCTACGGCCAGGCCACCCTGGGAGAGATCCAGCGACGCCTCGATGCCCAGCTCCAGGGCTCGGGCCATCGACTGGCCTTCATGCAGAGCAACGCCGAGGCCGAGCTGATCGACGCGATCCATCGGGCGCGCCAAGAGGGCGTCGCCTTCATCCTCTTCAATCCGGCCGCCTTCACCCACACCAGCGTCGCGTTGCGCGATGCCCTGCTCGCGGTCGACATCCCGTTTATCGAGGTGCACCTGTCCAACGTGCACGCCCGGGAGCCGTTCCGAGCCCACTCCTATTTCTCCGACATCGCGGTCGGCGTCATCAGCGGGTTGGGGGCCCAGGGCTACGAGCTGGCGCTCACCGCCGCGCTGGGCCGACTCGGCCAGAGCCATTCTTGACGAGAATCACGCTACATGGACATCCGCAAGGTCAAAAAGCTGATCGAGCTCCTGGAGCAATCCAACGTCGCGGAGATCGAGATCCATGAGGGGGAGGAGTCCGTGCGGATCAGCCGCCACGGTGCCGCCCAACCCCTCTTCATGCCCCAGGCCCTGCCGATGGCCTCGCCCACGCCGGTTGCGGCCGCGGCGACCACCGTGTCAGAGCCCGCCCCCGGCGACGAGCTGCTGGATGGGCTGACGGGCGAGATCGTGCGCTCCCCCATGGTGGGGACCTTCTACCGGGCACCGGCACCCGGCTCCGCCCCCTTCGTCGAGGAGGGTCAAAAGGTCAAGGCCGGCGATACGCTCTGCATCATCGAGGCCATGAAGATCCTCAACCAGATCGAGTGCGAGAGCGCCGGCACGGTGCGCCGCATCCTGGTGGAGAACGGCCAGCCGGTGGAGTACAACCAACCCTTGTTCGTGATCGAATGAGGCGCCCCCGCAGGGGCCGCCGCGGGCAACCCCCCAACCCCATCCCAAAGACCCGTCGGGCATCGGCGGCAGACCGCAGCCACAGTAAGGCGACCTGACCATGGCAGCCATGATCGAGAAGATCCTCATCGCCAATCGCGGCGAGATCGCGCTGCGGGTGCTGCGCGCCTGCCGCGAGCTCGGCATCAAGACGGTGGCGGTGCACTCGGAGGCCGACCGGGAGCTGAAGCATGTCCTCCTGGCGGACGAGACCGTCTGCATCGGCCCCGCGGCCTCACGGGACAGCTATCTCAACGTACCCGCCATCATCAGCGCCGCCGAGGTGACGGACACGGTTGCCATTCACCCGGGCTATGGGTTCCTGTCGGAGAACGCGGACTTCGCCGAGCGGGTGGAGAGCTCGGGCTTCATCTTCATCGGCCCCAGGCCGGAGACCATCCGGCTCATGGGGGACAAGGTGTCCGCCATCGCCGCCATGAAGTCGGCCGGGGTCCCCACGGTGCCGGGCTCCGACGGTCCCGTGAACGACGACAAGAAGCGCACCCTGGACCTGGCCCGCTCCATCGGCTTCCCCATCATCATCAAGGCGGCGGGCGGCGGCGGCGGACGCGGCATGCGGGTGGTGCACTCCGAGGCGACCCTGCTCAATGCCATCTCCCTGACCCGTGCCGAGGCGGCAGCGGCCTTCAACAATGACATGGTGTACATGGAGAAGTACCTGGAGAATCCTCGCCACATCGAGTTCCAGCTCCTGGCCGACCAGCACGGCAATGCCATCCATCTGGGCGAGCGGGACTGCTCCATGCAGCGCCGTCACCAGAAGGTGGTGGAGGAATCCCCGGCCCCCGGCATCACGGAGGCCCAGCGCCGGGAGATCGGTGAGCGCTGCGCCCAGGCGTGCCGTGAGATCGGATACCGGGGAGCGGGCACCTTCGAGTTCCTCTACGAGGACGGGCATTTCTACTTCATCGAGATGAACACGCGGGTCCAGGTGGAGCACCCGGTCACCGAGATGGTGACCGGCGTGGACATCGTGAAGGAGCAGATCCTGATCGCCGGAGGGGAACCCCTGCGCTACCGCCAGGAGGACATCGTCCTGCGCGGCCATGCGGTGGAATGCCGGATCAACGCGGAGCACTCCGAGACCTTCAGACCCAGCCCGGGCAAGATCACTGAATTCCACGCCCCCGGGGGGCCGGGCATCCGCATGGAGACCCACATCTACTCGGGGTACACGGTGCCCCCCTACTACGACTCCATGATCGGCAAGCTGATCGCCCACGGAGAGGACCGGGACTCGGCCATCAAGCGGATGTGCAACGCCCTGCGGGAAACGGTCATCGAGGGGATCGACACCAACATCAAGCTGCAGCGCTCCATCCTGAAGGACGCGGCCTTCCAGACGGGCGGGGCCAACATCCACTACCTCGAGAAAAAGTTGGGGCTCTGAAAACTAACGAGTGGCGAGCCGCGAGGGCCGAGGGCCCAGCCGGCAACCCAGCTCACCTAGCCACTCGCTACTAGCCACTCACTTCATGTCCTGGCTCCAGATCAGCCTGACCGTCGATCGGGAACGGGCCCCCTTGTTGGAGGCCGTCCTGGAGAACGCCGGGGCCCTCGCGGTCACCCTGGACGATGCGGGTGCGGAGCCCCTGCTGGAGCCCCTGCCCGGCACCACGCCCTTGTGGCGTGGCGTACGGCTGACCGCCCTGTTTGCCGACGATCAGAGCTCGCAGGCCCTGGTCGAGGACCTGGCGGGGTGGATTCGCGCCAACCTCTCGACGTCTCCCCGCATCGAGCGCCTGGAGGATCGCCCCTGGGAGCGGGTCTGGCTGGAGAGCTTCAAGCCCACGCGGTTCGGTCGACGGCTCTGGGTCTGTCCCCGGGGCCAGCGGGCGCCGGACCCGGACGGGGTGATCGTGGACCTGGATCCGGGCCTCGCCTTCGGGACGGGCCATCATCCCACCACCGCCCTGTGCCTGGAGTGGCTCGACGGGGCGGATCTCGTTGGGCGGACCCTGCTGGACTACGGCTGCGGCTCGGGGATACTGGCCATTGCGGCCCTCAAGCTCGGGGCCGCCCACGCGATCACCGTGGATCATGACCCCCAGGCCATCGAGGCCACCCGGGCCAATGCCGACCGAAATGGGGTTGTAGACCGCCTGTCCACGTGCAGGCCGGAAGGGCTCGGCGGGCTGGAGGCCCGCCTTCCCTCGGAACTGGTCATCGCCAATATCCTGGCCGGCCCCCTGATCGAGCTCGCCCCGACCCTGCTGGGTCACCTGCGCCCCGGGGGGGACCTCGTGCTATCCGGCGTGCTCCTGGAGCAGGTCGATGCGGTGAGCGACGCCTATCGGCGGGATGTCGCTCTCGAGCCGGTGCGCGTCCGGGAGGACTGGGCCCTGATCAGCGGCCGCAGGCGCTGAGTCTCCCATCGTGTCTCCCTGTGCCTCGGCATTGGATGCGGTCATGGACGCGGCGCACGCGACCCCCACCCCGACCCCACGGCTGGAAACGCCGCCTGGACCGAGCGGGGAGCCCGCGACCGGCGCCGCCGAATGCCTGCTGCGCCCCCTGCAGATCGGCCCCTACCGATTCTCCAACAACCTGGTCCTCGCGCCCATGGCGGGGGTCAGCGACCGCCCCTTCCGGACCCTGTGCCGGCGTCTCGGGGCGGGGCTTGCCGTGTCCGAGATGATCTCCTCCGACGCCAGCCTGCGCGGGACCACCAAATCGGTCCGGCGGCTGGACTTCGCCGGGGAGCAGGGCCCCATCTCGGTGCAGATCGTCGGGACGGATCCCAGGGCCATGGCCGAGGCGGCGCGCCGACACCTGGACCTGGGCGCCCAGATCATCGACATCAACATGGGCTGCCCGGCCAAGAAGGTCTGCCGCGTGGCGGCGGGCTCCGCCCTGCTCAAGGACGAGCCCCTGGTGGGACGCATCCTGTCCGCCGTGGTGGCCGCGGTGGATGTCCCCGTTACCCTCAAGATCCGCACCGGATGGTCGCCAGAAACGCGCAACGCCGCGACCATCGCCCGCATCGCCGAGGACTGCGGAATCTCGGCCCTGGCCATACACGGTCGCACCCGAGCCTGCGACTACGCCGTCCCCGCGGAGCACGACACCATCCGCACGGTTCGTCGTAATGTGCGTATCCCACTGATTGCAAATGGGGATATCGACTCGCCCGAGCGCGCTCGGGAGGTGCTGAACTCCACCGGAGCCGATGCTATCATGCTCGGGCGCGGGGCCCAGGGGCGTCCCTGGCTCTTCCGCGACATCGCCGTATTCCTGGCGACCGGCAGCAGGCCTGCCGAGCCCCCGAGCAACTGGATCAGGGACCTGCTCCTGGAGCACCTGGACCTGCTCTACGGCCTTTACGGCACTCATGCGGGCGTGCGGATCGCGCGCAAGCATATCGCCTGGTACTCCCGGGGGCAGCCCGACGCCGCCGGGCTGCGAGAACGGATCAACCGGGCCGAGAGTCCGGCTCACCAGAGGGATCTCGTGTCGGGCTTCTACAACAACATCAAAGGGAGAGAGGACGAAGCCGCATGAGAACTGCCCTCGCCAATGACGATCCCGGCCCCCTGGATCTCATGCCCGGCCCTTCCGGTCAGCCGTCGCCCGCACCCGTCGCGCTGCAGGTCGTGCAGTCCGGCCGGCGGGAGCCCCTCAGTCGCTGCGTGGAGGACGCCCTGCGCGTCTATCTCCAGACGACCGGCGGCCATGGGATCCTGGACCTCCATCGGCTCGTGATCGAGGAGGTCGAGCGCCCCCTGTTCGCCACCGTCCTGCAGCACGTGGAGGGGAACCTCAGCCAGGCCGCCAAGATCCTCGGATTGACCCGGAGCACCCTGCGCAAGCGGCTGCGGGATTACGGCATCGAGCGGGGCCGCTGACCTCGCCCTGATTGGGAGCGGCATCGGAGAGGGCCTGGCCAGGCCCGCGGGCTCAACCCGGCGCCCCACGCCGGTCCATCGGTCACCTGGGACCCCAGACATGCATACCATACGTCGCGCCCTGATCAGCGTTTCCGACAAGACTGGAGTGGTCGATCTGGCCCGAGGGCTGGCGGCCCGGGGCATAGAGATCCTCACCACCGGGGGTACGGCCGGTCTGCTCACCGATCACGACGTGCCGGTCACGGAGGTCTCGGACTACACGGGCTTTCCGGAGATGATGGGCGGACGCGTCAAGACGCTCCACCCGCGGATCCACGGTGGCATCCTGGGCCGACGCGTGGTGGACGACGCCGTCATGCGGGAGAACGAGATCAAGCCCATCGACCTGGTCGTGGTGAATCTCTACCCCTTCGAGTCCACGGTGGCGAGCCCCGACTGCTCCCTGGCGACCGCCATCGAGAACATCGACATCGGTGGACCAACCCTGCTCAGGGCGGCGGCCAAGAACCATTCGGCGGTGACTGTCCTGGTAGACGCGGCTGACTATCCGCGGGTGCTCGCCGAGATCTCGGATAAGGGCGGGGTGAGCGACGCCACCCGCTTCGATCTGGCGGTCAAGGCCTTCGAGCACACGGCCGCCTATGACGGGGCCATCGCCAACTACCTGGGGGCGGTGATCGAGCCCCCGGAAGGCAAGGCCCAGGGGTTCCCCCGCACCTTCAATCTTCAATTCCAGCGGCGCCAGGCCATGCGCTACGGCGAGAATCCCCACCAGCAGGCCGCCTTCTACGTGGAGCGCGAGCAGCTGGAGGCATCCATCGCCACCGCCCGGCAG
>JBAPYD010000813.1:0-2485 GCA_049284555.1 Chromatiaceae bacterium
GACTGCTGCACCCCCGATGCGGGGATGCCCAATGCCACCTGGAGTCCCGCTTGAATCGCGCCATGTCGGATTGGCGGGATGGCGAGGAGCAACAGTTCGAGCACGTCGACCCGCAGCTCGGTCGGGAGCTGCGGGTCACGCTCGGCTGCGCCAGGCGCTCGACTGTCCAGCAATCGGGCGGCGAATGCAGCAACCGCTTCGCGGTCATCGAGGATCTGGGGGAAGAGCGGTTGTCCGGGCGACGCGCCATTCGCCTGAACCGGGAGCTGCGCCGCAGCCTGGACCAGCACAACGAGACACTGAGCGCGACGCATGAGCACCTGAGAGCGGCCGCCTCGAAGCTCGCGGACACCCGGGTGGAGTTGGAGGAGATTCGCCGCCGACATCGTCTGGTCCTCGAGCATACCGATGCCGGGCTGCTGATGGTCACCGAAGGTCATGTGAGCTACTGCAACGCGCGCTTCGAGGCGCTGCTTGGCTACGCCGAGGGCGAGTTACAGGGCGCGCGGCTGCAGGATGTCATACCGGGCGGTTGCCTGGCCCCAGAGGCCCTCCGCGGGGCCCCGGAGCAGTCGACGTCGCCCCACAAGCGGGTCTGCGAGATCAAGCGACGCGATGGGGTCAGCCTGTGGCTCTGGATCTCCGAGGCCGGCTTCGATGACGGTATGGGTCAACAGACGCGGTTCATCACCGTAACGGACGTCACGGAGCAAGTGGTCGCAGAGCAGGTCGTCCTCGCCTCGCGCCGGAAGCTGCAGGGGCTCTCCCGGTCGCTGATCAGCTCCCAGGAGGACGAGCGCAAGCGCGTCGCCGGCGAGCTGCACGATGGGGTCGGCCAGGGACTGACCCTGTTGAAGCTGACGCTGCAGAATCTCGAGGCCGACCAAATGGAGCCAGGGGCCGCGGACCTTCCTGGGCGGCTTCGTGTCTGCATCGACAAGACCCAGGAGATGATCGAGGAGGTGCGTCGGGTGTCCATGGCCCTGCGGCCGGCCATTCTCGACAGCGGCGGTATCCTCTTGGCCTTGAAGCGCCTCTCCCGAGAGGTGGGAGAGCTGAAGCGAGACCTCGCGGTCCGTCTGGACATCGGGGTGCGGGAGCCGGAGATTCAGGGCTCTCTCAAGATCCACCTGTTCCGGATCGTGCAGGAGGCGCTGAACAACGTCATCAAGCACGCCGGGGCCGAGAACGTGTGGATCCGACTCTATCGATCGGACGCGGGGCTCACGCTGGAGATCGAGGACGATGGAGTCGGATTTGACCCCGCAAGTCTCACGGGGCCTGCCCGAGGGCTCGGGTTGAGCAGCATGAAGCAGCGGGCGAACCTGCATCACGGCGACCTGCAGATCACCTCGCAGCCGGGGCAAGGGACACGTCTGCGCGTCCTCTGGGGGGCGGGGTGCCTCGATCAACAATCCGCCCCATCCGTGGCCCGGCCTCCGGCGCAGTCAGATCAGTCCGTTGTCAAGGGCGTAGGTCACCAACTCGGAGACGTTTGCGAACCCCATCTTGCGCATTAGATTCGCTCGGTGCTTCTCGACCGTCTTGGGACTGAGGGAGAGGAGGGCGGCAATCTCCCGGTTCTTCTTCCCCTCCGCCACCAGCTTCAACATCTGACGCTCCCGCGTGGTGAGCGCTGACCAGTAGCCAGGCGACTTCGGGGGCGGCTCGACGGGTGTGGCGGTCGGAATCTCCCTCTCGGACCGTCGGCCGAGATACCCGGAGATCAAGGGGCCGCAGATCCCCGGACTGAGGAACGTCTTGCCTTCCCGGCTGGCCCTCAGGGCGTTCAGGAGGTCATCCCGGGTATCGTCCTTCAGGACGTATCCATCCGCTCCCGCCTCCAGGGTGGCGCGGAGGTGCTCCTCGGTGCAGTGGCCCGTGACCACGATGACGTGGGTCTGGGGCGCCCGTCGCTTGATGGCCTGAATGGACTCCATCCCGTTCTGGTTCGGCATGCAGAGGTCCATCAGCACCGTATCGGGCTGCAGCTCAATCGCCTTCGCAACGACATCGAGGCCGTCCTTCGCCTCGCCGACGACGACGTAATCCCCGCCGCTGGACTCGATCAACGCGCGCACGCCCTGTCGAAACAGGGTGTGGTCGTCCGCGATCAGGATCCGGGTCTTCTCCATTGGCCAAAGAACCAGAGTTACGAGGTCGGCATTGCTGACATTCTACCGGTATGCGGTGCTCCGCTCGACCTCCCGATCGGGTGTCTCGGCCCGCGCCCTGCAACCCCGCCCCGGCTGGCTCGCGTTCCTCGGTGTGATTTCAATCCACCCCGGGCGACGGTACACTGCCAAGCTCTTCTTCCATCCCAGAGGTCCCCGTGGTCGTCCCCGAGCCCGATTTTCGCCGTATCAAGCGGCTGCCGCCCTATGTCTTCAACATTGTCAACGAGTTGAAGGCCGAGGCGCGAGCCCGCGGCGAGGACATCATCGACTTCGGGATGGGCAACCCGGATCAGCCCACGCCCCAGCAC
>JBAPYD010000814.1:0-6196 GCA_049284555.1 Chromatiaceae bacterium
CACTG
Organism: Chromatiaceae bacterium; assembly: GCA_049284555.1. Classification (GTDB taxonomy): domain Bacteria; phylum Pseudomonadota; class Gammaproteobacteria; order Chromatiales; family Chromatiaceae; genus Thiodictyon. The sequence goes on from JBAPYD010000814.1 coordinate 6, forward strand.
CGCCGGGCTGGCCCTGGGCAGCCCCACCCGGTTCGGCAACATGGCCGCGCCGCTCAAGTACTTCCTCGACGGGACCAGCGCCCTGTGGCTGGGCGGCGCGCTGTCCGGCAAGCCGGCGGGGGTCTTCACCTCCACCTCGAGCCTCCACGGAGGACAGGAGGCCACCCTCATCAGCATGATGCTGCCGCTGCTCCATCACGGCATGATCCTCTTGGGTCTGCCCTACAGCGAGCCCGAGCTGATCCGTACCCGAAGCGGTGGCACCCCCTACGGCCCCTCCCATCTGGCGGGACCCGACAGCGACCTGCCCCTGACCGAGGAGGAGCGACGGCTGTGCCTCGCCCTCGGTAAACGGCTGGCCGAGACCGCCGGGGCCCTCGCCCGGCACTCGGGCTGAACGGCGCATCCGCACGCCCCTTGGTCCTACCACCCCGGCAGCTCAGCCTGCCCATCGAGCGGATCCGCGAGCCGACCCTGGAGGAGTACCTGCCGGGTCCCAACGCCGAGGCCGTGGCCGCGGTCACGGCGAGCGCCGCGCGTCGCGGGGAGCCCTTCCTCTTCCTGTTCGGCCACCCCGGCACCGGCAAGTCCCACCTGCTCCAGGCCGCCTCGCGGGCCGCTGGCCAATCGGGGCGCCGGGCGCACTTGGTCCCCCTCGGCGATCCGGATCTGGCACCCGAGCTCCTGGATCAGCTGGACGGATTCGATCTCGTGGCGGTGGACGATCTCGATCGGATCGCCGGCCGGCCGGACTGGGAGCACGCCCTGTTCGGCCTCTTCAATCGCCTGCGGGAGCGTGGTCGGACCCTGCTCACGGCCGCCGCCGCCGCCCCGGAGGGCCTGGGGCTCGGGCTGCCGGACCTCGTGTCCCGCCTCCAATGGGGGCCGCGCTATCGGCTCCTCCCGCTGAGCGAGGCCGACTGCGAGGCCCTTCTGGCGCAGGCCGCCCAGCGCAAGGGCTTTCGGCTCGGCCCCGAGGTGGTGCGCTACATCATGACCTATCACGCGCGCGACCCGGCCGCCCTGGTGGAGCTGGTGGCGCGCCTGGACACCGCGAGTCTTCGGGAGCAGCGCCGGCCCACCATCCCCATGGTGCGCCAGGTGATGCGAGGCGAGGGGCAGGGCCGCCCGGATCTCGGCTAGGGAAGCGCTGGTTTGTTGCGCTTTCCGTGCGGGCCAAGGAGGGCCCGCCATTTTCAAGGGCCTTAGTCCCATGAAAAAGGAGCGTCCCGAGACTCGCGCGTCTCGGGACGCGAGCTGATCCAATGCCAGGATGGCATTGGATCAGCGTCTCCCTGGGGAGCGCCGTTCTATCGCGGTTCCCGCGCCGGTGCCGGGCCGCTCATTCGTCCTTCCAGCCCTGAATGTGCGCCTTTCGGCTCCACACCCAGACGTACTGGACGCCGCTCACCACCAGGGTCGCCAGACAGGCCCAGACGAGGGTGGCGATCAGGGGCCTCGGCAACGCGTAGACCCCGGCATCCAGGATCACCACCACCACCAGAACGAGCTGGAGCACCGTGTTGAGCTTGCTCACCAGCGTCGGGGCCGCCTCCACCTCGGCGACCCGGAAGTGGTAGGCAAGGGCACCGCTCACGATCACCAGGTCCCGAAAGACGGCCGCCAGCACCAGCCAGACCGGGATCAGGCCCATCGAGCCGAGGACCAGGAAGCAGCTCACCAGCAGGATCTTGTCCGCCAGGGGGTCCAGCATGCCGCCCAGCCGGCTCTGCCACCCGAAGTGCTTGGCGAGATAGCCATCGACCCCGTCCGAGACCCCGGCGACGGCGAACAGCGTCAGGGCCCAGCCGAACTCCTGCTCCAGGAGCAGCCACACCACGGGGACCACGGCGATCAGCCGCAGGGCGCTGATGATGTTGGGCAGATCTCGGAGCTGCATCAGGGTCTGAGTGACGGCGGTCAGGCAGGCAATGCTAGCCTCAGGGACCGAGTCACTCAATCGCCGGGGCCCGTCGGGCGGGCAGACAGACGCCCGATGCAGCTGGTAGTTCAAGGGATCAGACTCCAGATAACGCAAGGTCAGTTCCACACCGCGCCCCGCGGGAGCCCTTGCGATGACCCTGCCGCGATCCTTGGTCCTGTTCACCCTATGTGCCGCCCTACCCGCCTGGGCCGCCCAGAAACCCGCGTCGCCGCCGCCCGCCCCGGTGATCGCCGCCGAGGTGCGCACGGAGCCCTTCGCCGACCGGGTGGAGGCCCTGGGGACGCTCCGCGCCAACGAGTCGGTCTCGCTCACGGCCAATGTCACGGAGACCGTCTCCGTCATCCACTTCGACGATGGCCAGCAGGTGAAGCGGGGCGAGGTGCTGGTGGAGATGACCAGCGCCGAGGAGCATGCCCTGCTCGAGGAGGCCAGCGCCCGGCTGGCGGAGGCCCAGCGCCAGTACGATCGGGTGAAATCGCTCGTCACCCAGCGCTCGGCCTCCGAGTCCCTGCTCGACGAGCGCCGGCGGGACCTGGACACCGCCCGGGCCCTGTTGGTCGCCATCGAGTCGCGTCTGGCGGACCGACTGATCAAGGCCCCGTTCGACGGCGTCCTGGGGCTGCGCAACATCAGCTCCGGCGCCCTGGTGACGCCGGGCGACCTGATCACCACCCTGGACGATATCGGCGTCATGAAGCTCGATTTCACCGTGCCCAGCGTCTTCCTGCGGGACCTCGCCCGCGGACTCGCCATCGAGGCGCGCGCCCCCGCTTACGGCGAGCGGACCTTCGAGGGGGCCGTGCGCAGCATCGACAGTCGCGTCGACCCCGTGACGCGCTCCGTGAGGGTCCGCGCCCTGATCCCCAACCCCGACGGCACCCTGAAGCCCGGCGTGCTGATGCGGGTGGAGCTGCTGCGCAACCCGCGTGAGACCCTGGTGGTCCCCGAGTCGGCCCTGCTCCAGAAGGGGCGCGATCACCATGTCATGCGGATCGACACGGACGCGAAGGCCGAGCGCGTGGCGGTCAAGGTCGGGGCCCGCCGGCCCGGCCAGGCGGAGATCCTCGAGGGTCTGGCGGCCGGTGATCGGGTCATCACCCACGGGGCCGATAAGGTCCGCCCGGGCCAGGCGGTCCGCGTCCAGGCCATGGACGACGGCACCCGGCCCCTCGCCGAGCTGGTGGGCGCCGCGCCATGATCCTCTCCGATCTCTCCGTCACCCGGCCGGTCCTGGCCGCGGTCCTCTCCCTGCTCCTGATCGCCTTCGGGCTGGTCGCCTTCGACCGCCTGCCGCTGCGGGAGTATCCGGACATCGACCCGCCCGTGGTCTCGGTCGAGACCCGTTACCCCGGGGCCTCCGCGAACGTGGTGGAGACCCGGATCACCCAGCTCATCGAGGACCGCATCTCGGGCGTCGAGGGGATCCGCACCGTGGAGTCGGTGAGCGAGGACGGGCGCTCCGCCATCACCATCGAGTTCAGCATCGGGCGCGACATCGACGGGGCCGCGAACGACGTGCGCGACCGGGTCTCGGGCATCCTGGACCAGCTGCCGATCGAGGCGGACCCCCCCGATATCCAGAAGGTGGACAGCAACGAGGACGTGATCATGTGGCTCAACCTGGTGAGCGACCGCATGACCGTCCCGGAGCTGACGGACTACGCCCGGCGCTACCTGGTGGACCGCTTCTCGGTGCTCGACGGCGTGGCGCGGGTGCGGGTGGGCGGGGACCAGACCTTCGCCATGCGCATCTGGCTCGACCGCAACGCGCTTGCCGCCCGCGGACTCACGGTCGCGGACGTCGAGAATGCCCTGCGGGCCGAGAATCTGGAGCTGCCCGCAGGAAGCGTGGAGTCCCGGAGCCGCCAGTTCAGCGTACGGGTCGACCGGTCCTTCTCCACGCCGGAGCAGTTTGCCAGGCTGGTTCTGGGGCAGGGCTCGGACGGCTACCTGGTGCGCCTGGGGGATGTGGCCAGGGTCGAGCGGGGCACGGAGGAGGACCGCACGTTCTTCCGCGGCAACGGGGTGCCCATGGTGGGCCTCGGGATCATCAAGCAGTCCACGGCCAACACCATCGCGGTGGCGGACGCGGCCAAGGCCGAGATGGCGCGGATCAACCCGACCCTCCCCGAGGGGATGGAGATCAAGCAGAGCTACGACACCTCGGTGTTCGTCAAGGGGGCGATCCGGGAGGTCTACAAGACCCTCGGCATCGCCATCTCCCTGGTGGTGCTGGTGATCTTCCTCTTCCTCGGCTCGTTGCGCGCCATGCTGGTGCCGGCGGTGACGGTGCCCGTCTCCCTCATCGCCACCTTCACCGTGCTGCTCCTGCTCGGGTTCTCCATCAACATCCTTACCCTCCTCGCCCTGGTGCTGGCCATCGGCCTGGTGGTGGACGACGCCATCGTGGTGCTGGAGAACATCCACCGCCGCATGGAGCAATATGGGGAGACGCGCCTGGTCGCCGCCGTCCGCGGCACCCGGCAGGTGGGCTTCGCGGTGGTGGCCACCTCGGTGGTGCTGGTGGCGGTGTTCGTGCCCATCGCCTTTCTCCAGGGTGACGTGGGTCGGCTCTTCTCAGAGTTCGCCCTGACCATGGCCGCGGCGGTGGCCTTCTCGACCTTCGTGGCGCTCACCCTCTCGCCCATGCTCGCCTCCAAGATCCTGCCCCAGGACCACCGCCAGGCGTCCTTGAGCCGGGCCGTCGACTGGGCCTTCGGCGGCGTGCGCCGGGTCTACCTGGGACTCCTCAAGCTCCTGCTGCGGGCGCGCTGGCTGGTGCTGCTGGTCTTCCTCGGGACCCTGGCCGCCGCCTGGTGGCTGTTCGAGCAGATCCCCCGGGAGTACGCCCCCAAGGAGGACCGGGGGGCCTTCTTCGTCCTGGTGGACGGGCCCGAGGGGGCCTCCTATGCCTACATGAAGGAGTACATGGACGAGGTCGAGCGCCGGCTCCTGCCCTACGCGGAGTCCGGCGAGGCGATCCGCGTCCTGGTGCGGGCACCGCGCATCTTCGGCAGCGCCCAGATCTTCAACTCCGGCATCGTCATCATGGTGCTCAACGACTTCTCCGAGCGCCGCTCTGCCTGGGCGATCATCGACGAGGTGAAGGGCAAGCTCGCGGACCTCCCCGGTGTCCGGGCCTTTCCCGTGATGCGACAGGGGTTCGGCGCCCGCATCCAGAAGCCGGTGCAGTTCGTTCTGGGGGGTGGGACCTACGAGGAGCTGGCCCAGTGGCGGGACACCCTGCTCGCCGAGATCGAGAAGGACAACCCGGGGCTCACCAGCATCGACTGGGACTACAAGGAGACCAAGCCCCAGCTGCGGGTGGAGATCGACTACGACCGGGCGGCGGACCTCGGCGTCAAGGTGGGCACCATCGGGCGCACCCTGGAGACCATGCTGGGCTCCCGGCAGGTGACCACCTACCTCGACGCCGGGGAGGAGTACGACGTGATCCTGGAGGGCGAGCGGGACGCCCAGCGCACCCCGGCGAGCCTGACCAATCTCTACGTGCGCTCCGATCGCAGCGGCGAGCTGATCCCCCTCGCCAGCCTGGTGCGTGTCGCGGAGGTCGCCGACTCCAAGAGCCTCAACCGATATAACCGGGTGCGGGCCATCACCATCGAGGCCAACCTGGCGGACGGGCTGGCCCTCGGGGACGCCCTGAGCTATCTGGAGTCCAAGGTGCGCCAGCACCTCCCGGAGCAGGCCCAGGTGGACTACAAGGGCCAGTCCGCCGACTTCCGGGAGTCGAGCACCGGCATCCTGTTCGTCTTCCTGCTGGGGCTGGTCGTGGTCTTCCTGGTCCTGGCCGCCCAGTTCGAGAGCTGGGTCCACCCCCTGGTGATCATGCTCACGGTCCCGCTGGCCATGGCAGGCGCCCTACTCGGGCTCTGGTGGAGCGGCGAGACCCTGAACCTCTACAGCCAGATCGGGCTGATCATGCTGGTGGGGCTCGCGGCCAAGAACGGGATCCTGATCGTGGAGTTCGCCAACCAGCTGCGGGACCAGGGGCTGGCCTTCCGCGACGCCCTCCTGGAGGCCTCCCAGGTGCGCCTTCGCCCCATCGTCATGACCGGCATCACCACCGCGGCGGGATCCGTTCCCCTGCTGCTGTCGAGCGGTGCCGGGGCCGAGACCCGTGCCGTCATCGGCACCGTCATCCTGTTCGGCGTGCTCGCCGCCACGTTCTTCACCCTGTTCGTGGTGCCCGTGGCCTACGACCTGCTCGCCCGCCGCACGGGGT
>JBAPYD010000815.1:0-2217 GCA_049284555.1 Chromatiaceae bacterium
GTCCATCCCCTGACCGACCGCGCCGCCAACGAGCGACTGCGGGCGTACGACGCGCGAGTACGCGCCGCCTACGACGCCATCGTCCCGACGCTCAAGGCGGTTTCCGCCATGCAGCATGAGCCGGACTTCGAGTCCCGCGCCCAACAGCTCGCGGTGGCGGAGCTCGGCTTCGAGCTCCCAGATCACATCCTGGCCGACGCATGGGTAGGCCAGCTGGATCTGCGCTCGCTCTACGCCTGGTGTGTCTTCAAGACCTATCGGCGTCTCGCCGACGAGTTCTTCGGACAGGACCCCCTGGGCGGCTTCGTCGACCAAGGCTTTGAGTCCTTCCTGCTCGACTGCGGTTTCCATCGCCTGGATCTGAGTCCTTGCGCCGACGGCCGGCTCGCCCATACCGTGAGCTATGTGCTGCGCCTGCCCTTCGGGTCGGTCAAGCGGCGCAGCTACGCCGGTGCCCTCTTCGACGTGGAGGACACGGTCGCTCAATGGGTGGAGGTTGAGCTTGCCCGCTTCCGTGAGGGCCGGCCCAACACCGCCGATGCCCCGACCCGCTATCTCAAGGCGGTGGTCTATCACCGAAGCTCCCGGGATCCGGCCCACCAGGGCTGCGCGGCCCACGGCTCGGACGATGCCCGCGCCGCCGCCGCCGGCCTGGAGCGACTTCAGGCCTTCCAGCAGGCGGTTCAGAACAGCTTCTGCTGCGGGGCCTCCGTGGATCTGCTGTTGATCGGGCTCGACACGGACACCGACGCGATCCAGATCCATGTCCCGGACCAAACGGGCCGCATCGACCTCAACCGATCGGTGGATGCCCTGGAGGCGTACCGCCTGACCCTTGGCCTGGACCCCCAGGCGGCCCGCACCCGCATCCTCCAGCTGGTCCGTGACGCCGCCCCGGAAGCCCCGGCTGAAGGCATGTCACGGCTGGTCGTCCGACTCATCGAGAACAACATTTCCCAGATCGACTGCGTGCGCACCTGGTTCGGCGGGCAATACCCGGACGCGGGGCACGCGGAACGCTTCATCGGCACCGGTATCGGCTTCGACGAGATCCAGCTGCGCAACCTGACCTACTTCGCCTACCTGACCACGGTGGAGGAAGGGGCGACGGATCTCGACGTCGGCCTGCGCATCTTCGGTGGGCTCAACGTGAGCCGTGGGCTCCCGGTCCCCGTGGTGATCCGCTTCGACTATCGGGGGGCGGTGCCCGGCGCCCGAGAGCGAGCAGTCGCCCATTGCGACCGTGTCCACGGCGCGCTGATGGCGCGCTACCCCGAGCTTGCGCGGGACGGCCTGCTCCACACCCTCAGGGCGGTGCGTGACTCGGAGGGCACCGGCTCCATCGAGTTCGTCAGCTGTTCCCTCCAGAAACAACAGGCCGGGGGACACTGATGAAGATCTGCAAGGTCGTCAAGCCGCTGGTGTCCACCAACCGAATCGCGGGCTTCGAGCACAAGCACCTTCAGGTGGTGCTGGACGGCAGCAGCCAGGCGGTCGCGGTGGATGCCGTGGGCGCCAAGCCCGGGGACTGGGTGATCTGCGTCGGCAGCTCCGCCGCCCGCGAGGCCGCTGGCAGCAAGGAGTACCCAAGTGATCTCACCATCGTGGGGATCATCGACCACTGGGAAGAAGGGGCCTGAGGGGAAGGCGACATGGAGATCAAGCAGGTGGTGGGCTCCCTCGTCTGCACGGAGCGAATCGCCGGGCTGCGCCACGCGGAGCTGCGGATCCTGGCCGACCTCAAGGGGAAGCGGGTGCTCGCCACCGATCCGGTCGGCGCCCGGGCGGGCAACTGGGTGTTCGTGGTCAGCGGGTCTGCGGCCCGCTACGCCATGGGGGACCCAGGCTACCTCACCGACCTGACGATCGGCGGGATCATCGATGCTTGGGACGGGCCGACTGCGGAAGCCGCCGAGCCGAAGCGGGACACGGCCCCCTCCCCGGCAACCTGAGGGGCCTCGGAATCGGAATAGGTCGGGCAGCAGGACGGGCCCGAGGAAACCAGAGACGGCGGACACTCATGACTCTCAACCTGGGCAGATTGGCCCGACTTTAGACACGCGGAGATATTCAAATGGCAGCGGAAAATTACGGCATCGCGCTGGGCATGATCGAGACCCGGGGACTAGTGCCCGCCATCGAGGCAGCCGATGCGATGACCAAGGCCGCCGAGGTGCGCCTGATCGGACGCGAGTTCGTCGGCGGGGGCTACGTGAC
>JBAPYD010000816.1:0-3066 GCA_049284555.1 Chromatiaceae bacterium
GGCCCATGCCGTGGGGTCCCGCCCGGAGAGCCCGCTCGGGACCCTTCCGCGGACCCCAAGGAGTCGTCCATGAACCCGCTGAAGCTCAAGCTCCATTGGCAGATCCTGATCGCCCTGGGCCTCGCCGTCCTGGTGGGCCTCGGGCTCGACCGGGAGACCGGCATCCTTGGGGTCACTTTCTACTCCATCTTCGACTTCGTGGGCAAACTCTTCCTCAATGCCCTCAAGATGTTGATCGTACCCCTCATCATCTCGTCGATCATCGTCGGGGTCGCGGGCGTGGGGGGGACCCACGGACTGGGACGTCTGGGTGGCAAGACCATCGGCTATTACGCCATGACCAGCACGCTGGCGATCCTGGTGGGCCTGCTGGCGGTGAACCTCATCCAGCCGGGGGTCGTGGACGGGGACCCACGGGAGATCTTCGGTTTCACGGGGGACACGGCGGCCCTCTCGGAGCAGATCGGCGGGAAGGGCGGCGGAGACCTGGTGGAGGTCTTCCTGCGCATGATCCCGACCAACGTGGTGGCGGCCGCCGCCGAGGGTCAGATGCTCGGGCTGATCTTCTTCAGCCTGCTCTACGGCTTCTTTCTCGCCCGCATCACCGAGGACTACGCCGAGGCCCAGTACAACTTCTTCCAGGGCATGTTCGAGATCATGATGCGGATCACCGATCTCATCATGCGCTTCGCCCCCGTCGGGGTCTTTGCCCTGGTGGCACGCACCGTCATGGACACCGGGCTTGCCGCGTTCGCGCCCCTCGCCTTGTTCTTCTTCACCGTCGTGCTGGCGCTCGGGGTCCATTTCCTGGTCGTGCTCCCCCTGCTGCTGTACTTCCTGGGCGGCGTCAACCCCTTGCGCCATTACCAGGCCATGGGGGCCGCCCTGCTGACCGCCTTCTCCACGGCCTCCTCGTCCGCCACGCTCCCGGTCACCATGGAGTGCGTGGAGAAGAACGCGGGGGTCTCCAACCGGGTCACCAGCTTCGTCCTCCCCCTGGGGGCCACCGTGAACATGGACGGCACCGCCCTCTACGAGTGCGTGGCCGCCCTGTTCATCGCCCAGGCCTACGGGATCGAGCTCTCCCTGGGGACCCAGTTCATGGTGGTCCTGCTGGCGCTGCTCACCTCCATCGGGGTGGCGGGGATCCCGGCCGCGAGCCTGGTGGCGATCGCCATCATCCTGGGGGCCGTGGGCCTTCCCCTGGAGGGCATCGGGCTGATCCTCGCGGTGGACCGCATCCTCGACATGATGCGCACGGCCGTGAATGTCTTCAGCGATTCCTGCGGGGCCGTCGTCATCGCCCGCAGCGAGGGGGAGACGGGCGTCCTGACCGGTGATGCGGAAGGCCGCCACCGCCAACGGGCGAGGGGCGCGACCTAGCGCTGACCGATCGCGCCACCCCTGCCACCCAAGGATGGCCCACCCTGTTTCAGGGCTCAGGGCCGTTGAGGCAGGTGGCACGATGGCAGCTGATCGGCCGCTCGGGGGAAGCGGTGTCGCCACGAGGCAACGGCCAGTGGTCGCCCCCACGCGTCAGCGGGTAGACGGAGGGGCCTCACCGCGAGAACCATGGGAGCATTGCATTTGGAAGCCTGGTACGCCGTCCACGCGAAGGCCCGTCAGGAGCATCTCGCCCTCGAGCATCTGCGGCGCCAGCGCTACGCCTCCTACCTGCCCCTGGTCCGCCTGCACAAGCGCCGCCGCGGCGGCTGGGAGGAGGTCACGGAGCCGCTCTTCCCGGGGTATCTCTTCGTCCGCCTGGACACCCGGCGCGACAACACGGCCCCCATCCGCTCCACGCGGGGCGTCATCGGCCTGGTCCGTTTCGGGGGTACCCTGAGACCCGTCCCCGAGGGACTCGTCGAGCAGCTCCTGGCGGCCCCGGCCGACCCGGAGGGCGCCATCCGCCAGGAGCACCTCTTCCAGGCCGGCGACCGGGTCGAGATCATCGAGGGGCCCCTGGCCGGCCTCCAGGCCATCTTCCTCGCCCCGACGGGTCAACAGCGCGCCCACCTCCTCCTCGAGCTCATGGGCCGGGAGACGCGGGTGGTGGTGCCGCAAGACCGCCTCGCCCCCTCGGGCTGAGGGCCGCGCAAGGGTGGAACCCCGGGGCGTCTTGCCGGCGGGGGAGGCACAGGGACCGCTCGAACCGGAATCCCCCCACCGCCGGCCGAGCCCGCCTGCCACTCGGCGGCTGGCTCGATCGCCCATACCGCCTCGCGTTCGCCGGGCCGGCGTAGACCTGTAAAATCCCCTCGTGATCTGATTCGCGCGCCGCGCCTGTACTCATGAGGTGTCCGAAGCGGTGCCCGAGGACACCCCACCACCCCGCACCCGGCGTGTTGCGGGAATGGCGGTAGCGTGCCCGAGCACTCCCTGAGCCCATGCGCCTACCCTGGCTCCGTCCCGCGCTTCTCGGGGTAGCCACCCTGGCGACCCTGGGACTGCTGGCCCACCTCGCCACGGTCCTGTACCGGCTGGGCGTCGAGCCCGACGCCGCGGTGGTCCTGGAGGGTGACCCGCAACGCATCCGCTTCGCCGCTCAGCTCGCCAAGGCCCGTCCCGAGCTGCCGATCTACATCTCCAGCGAGCCGGTCTTCTATTCCGTCTACCTGGACGCGCTGGCCGACGAACAGGTGCCCATCGAGCGCTTCGGGCTTCGCACCTGCGCCACGGACACCGTCACCAACTTCACCTGCGTCGTGGACGAGCTGAAGGCCCAGGGATACCGTCACCTCTACGTGATCACCTCGGCGCACCACATGAGGCGGGCCCTGACCGTCGCACGCATCGTGCTCGGACGCCACCGCATGGCCGCAAGCCCCTTGCCGGTCGCCGACGGCCGGGGCTCCAGGGAACCGATGCCCCGCACCCTGCGCGACGCCCTGCGCGCCATCCTGTGGTCCATCACCGGATTCACCGGCCCGGAGAAGGCCATCTATTGAGCACCGGGGAGGTCGCGGCGCGGAGCGCCCCTCCCACAACCAAGCCTTACCCCACCCTGTGGGAGGCGCCTGTGGGAGGCGCGCTCCGCGGGGCGACCGGACCCGTCCGGCATATACT
>JBAPYD010000817.1:0-3281 GCA_049284555.1 Chromatiaceae bacterium
AGTTCCAGGGGGGCTATGGCGCGGCCCCCAAGTTCCCCCGGGAGCCCCAGCTCCAGCTGCTCCTAGATCAGGCCGTGCGCGCCCGGAACGCGGCGTCCGAGGCGGCCGCCCTCCTGACCCTGAGGAGCATGGCCCAGGGCGGCATCCATGACCAGGTCGGGGGCGGCTTCCACCGCTATGCGATCGACAACGACTGGCTGGTCCCACACTTCGAGAAGATGCTCTACAACCAGGCCCAGCTCGCGCGTCTCTACGCCGCGGCCTGGCGCCTGACCGGGGAGCCGGGACTCGCGCGGGTGGCGCGCCGGGCCCTGGCCTTCGTGCTGCGGGATCTGACCTCCCCGGAGGGAGTGTTCTACTCGGCGACGGACGCCGAGAGCGAGGGGGAGGAGGGCCGCTTCTACCTCTGGACCCCGGGTGAGATTCGCGCGGTGCTGCCGGGGGAGGCGGCGGACCTGGCGATCCGGCTCTTCGGCGTGACCGAGGCCGGCAACTTCGAGGGTCGCAACATCCTGCATCTGCCGAGCCCCCCCGAGGCCTTGGCCAAGGCCTCGGGGGGGCTGGCACTCCCGGACCTGCTGCAACGGATGGATTCCATCACCGCCGCCCTGGAGACCGCCCGGTCCATCCGCCCCAGGCCCCATCGGGACGAGAAGGTCCTCACGGGTTGGAACGGACTGATGGTCACCGCCCTGGCGGAGGCGGGAGACACCCTGGAGGAGCCCCGCTACCTGGCGGCGGCCGAGCGGGCGGCGCAGCTGCTCTGGTCGAGGGCCCGCGACGCCGACGGGACCCTTCAGCGGGTCTACCTGGACGGACGTGCCTCGGTGCCGGCGCTCCAGGAGGACTATGCCTTCCTGGGGGAGGGAATGATCGCCCTCTATGACGTCACCGGCGAGGCCCGGTGGCTGGAGCGTGCCCGGGCGCTGGCGGACGCCATGTGGACCCGCTTTGCCGATCCGAGCGGGGGCGGGCTGTACATGGCCGAGCCGGACCACACCCCCCAGATGGCTCGACCAAAGGACCTGGCAGACGGGCCCATGCCCTCGGGTCACTCGGCGGCCCTGAGCCTGCTCGCCGGACTCACCCGGCGAACCGAGGAGCCGGTCTATGCCGAGCGGGCCAGGGGCCTGGTTGCGGCAGTCTCGGGCCAGGTCGCGCGCGATCCAGAGGCCTTTCCCTCCCTGCTGGTCGCCCTCGACCGGCTGCGCCTGGGGGAAACGGGTCCCCGGCAATACGCGGCCCAGGGGGCGGTCCGGGTCCACGCGCGGGCCCGTCCGGCGCAAGACGGGACGCGCTCGCTGCCCGCCCCCGGGCGCCTGAGCATCGAGATCGACATGCGCCCGGGCTGGCACATCAACGCCCACCGCCCGCTCCAGGATGAGCTCATCGGCACCACCCTGACCGGGGGCGGGGGGCGCGGCTGGCGCCTCGGGGACGTGCGCTATCCGCACCCCCAGGTGCTCAGTCTGGGTTTCAGTCGGGAGCCGCTCGCCCTCTACCAGGGCGAGGTCCGCATCGAGGCGTCCTATGAGGCGGAACAGGGGGCAGGGGTTGCCGGGCCGAGCCCCCCGATCCCGCTCAAGCTCCGCCTGCAGGCCTGTAGCGAGCGATTCTGCCGCGCCCCGGAGGAGCTATCCCTGGAGGTCCCGACCGCGGCGCCCTAGGACTGGGGGTCCATCACGGGCTCACATCAGCGAAGGAGCGACATCCGCTCCATCACCCCGTCCCTCTGGACGAGCCAGTGCATCAGTGCGGCGGCGACGTGGATCAGGATCAGGCCGATGAGGACCCAGCCGAGCCAGCCGTGGAGCTGGAACAAAGCCTTGCTCAGGGCCTCGTCCTTGCCGATGAGTCCCGGCAGGTTCCAGTCGAAGAACTGGACCGGGAAGCCACCGGCCGCGGTTCCCAGCCAGCCAACCACCGGCATCGCCAGCAGGACGACGTAAAAGAGCCCGTGGACCAGCTTGCTGGCGACGCTCTGCCAGGGAGCGAGGGGCTGCCGGTAGGGCGGGGCGCCGAGGGTCAGGCGCAGCACCAGGCGCAGCACCATGAGCCCCAGGAGCAGGACCCCGAAGGTCTTGTGGTAGGTGTAGAGGAGGTTGGTGGTATCGGATCCGAAGGCGGCGACCGCCCCCTCGTAGCCGAGGTTCCCCAGGGTCAGTCCGACCCCGAGGAGCATGATCGCCAGGATCACGATCGACCAGTGCAGCAGACGCTGCGCCAGGGTGTAACGGAAGCCGAGTGCCGTGGAGGTGCTCATTGGTTGTGCCCCTTGACCGAGTGGCGGATATGGACCCGAACGCGTCGCAGTCTGGACGAGCGCGAAGCGCGATCACTGGTCCGGGCGATATGCGCCCGGGGAGCGGGGGCTGCAAGCGCAGGTCAGGCGTGCCGGGGACGGCCCCCAGGGGGACGAGGAGCCAATGCCATTTCCACAAAATCCACAACGTGAACAAAATCCGTTCAATGCGCGAGAAGCCATTGTCCGCTCCCTCAATGGCCCCAGATTCCAGGGCAGGGTGAAATCTTCCCCGGCACGGCGGGGCAGGCATTACCTGTTTCCGGTCCGGGCGACCCGGTGCCCACGGGCTCGGTGTTTCCTTGGACCCGATCGGATTCCTTACGCTTCAGTCACGTCAAACGAAGAGGTAGAGCCATGAGCCTCCGTATCCCCACCCTGTTGACCGCTGGCCTTCTCGGTGCCCTCCTGGCCGCTGGCTCCTTTGCCACCGTCCATGCGGGAGACGGCTGCGGCAAGGACAAGAAGAAGGGCGACTCCACCAGCACCCTGTGGTGCCCCGCGCCCGTGGTCTCCCGGAGCGCGGCCATCGCCAACCCCCAGTCTTGATCGAGGATCGATCCGATGTCGGATCGACACCGGATCGGCTCGCGCTTCAAGCGGCGCGAATCCCAGGGCTCTCGTTTCTGAACGGCGCACATCCGTCGAGACCCCCGGGGCATCCATGGCCCGGACAGGAAACGCGGTAGATCGGCGTTTCCCTAGTCCAACTCCCGCTCTTCGTACCGGTAGCCGACCCCGTAGACCGAGTGGATCAGCTCCTGCTCCGGGATCAGCTCCGCGAGGCGGCGACGCAGCTTCTTCACATGACTGTCGATGGTGCGGTCCGAGACCACCCGGTGGTCCCGGTAGATGCGCTCCATGAGACGCTGCCGCGGAAAGATGCGTCCGGGGGCCTGATGCAGGGTGGCGAGCAGGGCGAACTCCACGGCGGTCAGCTCGATCTCCCGCCCTCCCGCGCTGACCCGCAGGCTCTCCG
>JBAPYD010000818.1:0-1531 GCA_049284555.1 Chromatiaceae bacterium
GCCCGGATCTGCCGGCTCAGCACCGGCAGCATCTTGTCATAGTCGCCGCTGTTGATCGCGGAGGTCAGGGTTTTGAGCACGCCCCGCAGCTCCTCGTGGATGGCGTGATCAGGCTCCTCGGCAGAGGCACTGAGGAACAGGCAGAGCAGCGCCCCGCCGAGCAGCGTCTTCTTAAACATCGCTCTTCTCCAAAAAGCGGCGCATCAACAGGACCAATGCGATGCCGGTCGCGACGTCCAGCAGGTGGTGCTGGTGCACCAACACCGTGGACGATAGCACCAGCGCCAGCCAGACGCACAGCAGCAGTCGAAGCAGCGCCCCGGCCCGGCCGATCAGCGCCAGACCGATGGCAGTTGTGTAGACCACGTGAAGCGACGGGACCAGGTTGAAGGGGGGGTCCACTTGAAACATCCCTTCGAAGATCCCCCGATAGAGCCCCTCTTCCGGCAGTATCCGAGCGAATCCAAGCTTGGCCGGAAAGGCCAGAAACACAGCCCCCGACACACAGGTCGCGGCGATCAGCTCCTTGCCGAGCCGCCGAAGCTCTTGCGGATCGAGCAGAAAGGGCGGCAGCAGGAATAGCACGTACATCGACAGATAGAGCCAGATGAGCTGGGGCAGGAACGGAATCCGCAGCTCCGCGGCGAGAAACAGGGAGTAGTACCGATCGCCCCCGGCCGACAGCCAGTTGGTGGTGGGGTAGATGGCGAAGAAGGCGATGCCGACGAAGGTACCCCAGAGCGCGAACACGCCGAGACGCTCCGGTAGCGGGCGGAGGGCTTTGGCATGCGGTAACGACTTGGATGGAAAGGCTTGCATGCGGAAAGTGTGCTGGTTCGGCAGGCGCCGGAATTTTTCCCTGTCGTTTCTAGTGGGGTAGCGGTCCCACCGTTTCAGGCGCGTCTGGGCACCGGCTACCCCTCCGACTGGGTAGGATACTTTGGAGTGCGGGGCCATCAAAGAGCGTCCCTCCTGGGCCGTGGGGCTCCTCCTTGACAGCCCCGGGCTCCAAGGTGAGGTTCAGCGTGACTCAAGGTTAGCAGTGGGATTTTGGCTTTTTTTCGCTATTCCAGTAAGTTACGAGCGCACGTACGGGGCGTGGCACTGTGCTCGCTTATCCTTGAAGGGACGAGTCAGACGACCGGTGAGACCGATTTGCGGCACGGTCGGCGACAGTGCGACGCCCATGGCGCGGAAGACGGAGCCATAGACCCTCACCGTCTCTTATCACAGCACTCAGATGGATAAGCCCATAAACAAAGCGTTTTTCGCCTGGGCTCGACCCCGACTTCCTGGAGCGCGTCGGGATCCCTGAGTACATCGGCCCATTCGTAGGCGCGTCCGGCGGCCGCGAGGCGGTCGAGCAGCGCCTTGCGCAAGATCAGCGCGAGAAACGAGCAGAAGACATGCCCCTGGATGGTCTCGTCACGCTGGTGAAAGATAGGACGCTTCTCGAGCAAGGACCTGGTCGCACGAAACAGAGCCTCGACCTGCACGAATCGCTTGTACTTGAGCACGACCTCCTCAGCGG
>JBAPYD010000819.1:0-8232 GCA_049284555.1 Chromatiaceae bacterium
TCGGGGTCACCGGGGCGGTGTCCCGGGTCTCATCGATGGCCGCGAGCTCACGCCTTACGCGGGTGGCGATGCCGGCCGAGTCCAGTCCGCAGGCCGCGAGCTGGGCCTCGTGCCCGGCCTGCTCCAGGTAGCGGTCGGGGAGGCCCAGGTGCACGCAAGGGACCCAGCGATGGTGCTCGGCGAGCAGCTCCGCGACCGCGCTGCCCGCACCCCCCGCGATACTGTTCTCCTCCAGGGTGACCAGCAGGGCATGGGAGTCGGCCAGCGCGAGGATCAGGCCCAGGTCCAATGGCTTGACGAAGCGCATGTCGGCCACCGTTGCATCCAGCGTCTCCGCCGCCTCGAGGGCCGGTGTCACCAGGCTGCCGAAGGCGAGGAGGGCCACTCCCTTGCCCTCGCGCAGGCGGCGGCCTTGTCCGATCGGAAGCGCCGGTGCGTCCGGGTCGATCACGGCCCCTGGGCCGCGGCCGCGCGGATAGCGCACCAGGGCCGGCCCCGGGTGCTCGTAGGCGGTGCGCAGCATCCGTCGGCACTCGTTCTCGTCGGAGGGGGCCAGGATGAGCAGGTTGGGCAGCGGTCGCCCGTAGCTCAGATCGAAGCTCCCGGCATGGGTTGCCCCATCGGCCCCCACGAGGCCTGCCCGGTCCACCGCGAAGGTCACGTCCAGGTTCTGCAGGCAGACATCGTGGATCAGCTGGTCGTATGCCCGCTGAAGGAAGGTGGAGTAGATGGCCACCACCGGCTTGTAACCCTCGCAGGCCATGCCGGCGGCGAGCGTCACGGCGTGCTGCTCCGCGATGCCCACGTCGAAGTAGCGGTCGGGGAAGCGCTTGGCGAAGGCGGTGAGGCCGGAGCCCTCGCACATGGCCGGGGTGATTCCGATCAGGCGCGGGTCGTGCTCGGCGGCGTCGCTGAGCCACCCACCGAATACCTGCGTGTAGGTGAGACCGCCCGGCGGCCCCTTGTGGAGCCTGCCCGTCTGGCGGTCGAAGGGGCTCACGCCATGGTAGGTCACCGGTTGCCCCTCGGCGGGCTCGTACCCGCGGCCCTTCTGGGTCACGATATGCAGGATGCGGGGCCCCGGCATGTCCCGCATGTTGGCCAGGGTACGGACCAGGGCCGTGACGTCATGTCCGTCCACGGGACCGATGTAGTTGAAGCCCAGCTCCTCGAACAGGGTGCCGGGCATCACCATGCCCTTCATGTGCTCCTCCCAGCGGCCCACCAGCTCCTTGAGCTGGGGCAGGGCCTTGAGGGCGCTCTTCCCGCCCTCGCGTACCCGGTTGTAGAGCTTGCCCGAGAGGAGGCGGGCCAGGTGCCCGCTGAGGGCCCCCACCGGCGGTGAGATGGACATCTCGTTGTCGTTGATCACGATCAACAGGTCGAGGGCCAAGGGGCCCGCGTGATTCAGGGCCTCGAAGGCCATGCCGGCGCTCAGTGCCCCGTCGCCGATGACGGCGACGACGTGGCGCCGTTCGCCCGCCAGATGGGCGGCGATCGCCATCCCGAGGGCGGCGCTGACGGAGGTGCTGGAATGTCCGACGCCGAAGGTGTCGTACGGGCTCTCGCTGCGCTTGGGGAAGCCGGACAGGCCACCCTCCTGGCGCAGGGTCCCCATGCGGGCCCGTCTTCCGGTCAGAATCTTGTGGGGATAGGCCTGGTGACCCACGTCCCACACGAGACGGTCTCTCGGGGTATCGAAGACGTAATGGAGCGCGATCGTGAGCTCCACCACGCCCAGCCCGGCGGCCAGGTGACCACCCGTCTTGGAGACGCTGTCGATCAGGAAGCTCCGCAGCTCCGCCGCGAGTTGGGCGAGCTGGGACTCGTCGAGACGGCGCAGGTCCTCGGGGTCGTCTATCGCATTCAGGAGGGGGTGAGGCATAGTTCGTTGAGGGGGCCGCAGGGGTGGGTTTCGTTGCCCGAGGGTCCTTCGGAGCCGATCCCCAAGGCCTTCCCGACAGCCCTAACGGCTCGCCCTCGGAGATCCCGAGCCCTCGCTTCAGGGCCGCGGTGACCGGCTAGTTTAGTCCAGGGGCTCGGCCCGAGTGCAGAGGACTTTGCCGCGCGGTCTGCAGGGGATAGACGCTCCGTGCCTCTCAGTCCGCCGACTGGGACGGCAGCCGGACCGGGGCGGCGATCCGGGGACCCTCCCGAAGCACGAAATCCCGAAAGGACGCTGCCGCCGGGGAGAGGCGTTTGCCTCGCCGGTACACCAGGTGCCACTTCCGCGGCAGGGGAAAGCCCTCGACGTCCAAAATCACCAATCGGCCCGTCTCGAGCTCCAGCTCGATGGTGTGCAGTGACACCACGCTCAGCCCGAGGCCGGAGCGCACCGCCTGCTTCACTGCCTCGTTGCGCGTCATCTGCATCCCATGCCGGATGGTCTGGCCTGCCTCCCGGAAGTGGCGCTCCATGGACTGGCGGGTGCCGGAGCCGGCCTCCCGCATCACGAAGACCTCGTCCGCCAGGCGGCTTAACGGGATGGATCGCTCCGCCGCCAGGGGATGGCTCGGTGGTGCGATCACCACCAGCGGGTTTTCGGTGAATGCCTCGGCCTCGACGTCAACGTCCTGCGGTGGAGCCCCCATGAGGGCGACGTCGATGCTATTGGCCTCCAGCAGACGCACCAGGGACTCCCGGTTGGTCACGTCGAGCCGAGGGGCGATCCCCGGGTAGCGTTGGTGGAAGGCGGCGAGCAGGCGCGGCGCAAAGTAATTGACCGTGCTGGCCACCGCGACGTGCAGGCGCCCCCGGTTGACCCCCTTCAGCGCCTCCAGGACCTCTTCCATCTCCTGAAGCGCGCGGTTGATGCTGCGGCTGTACTGGTAGATCTCCCGTCCCGCCTCGGTCAGGACGATGGACTTGCCGAGCCGCTCGAAGAGCGGCAAGCCTATGGTGTCCTCGAGCTGGCGCACCTGCATGGAGACCGCGGGCTGGCTGAGGTGCAGCTCCTCGGCGGCCCGCGTGTAGCTGGACAGGCGCGCGACGGCCTCGAAGACGCGTAGCTGGCGCAGGGAGACGTTCATCGTCGGAGGCTCAGTATTTTAGTCATCTATAGATATAAGTCTATACTTATCTATGATATTAGAAATATTGACTAGTAATTATAGGGTTGCTGTCTATAATTCCGCGCCAGGTTGCGGGGGCCTGGCGCCCTGGCCGCGAGGTCCCTTCCGGCGTCCCCCGTCAGCCCCGACTCCTGGCCGCTGGATTCCACAGTGGCCCGTCAATCCATCCGCTTTGGAGGACAATCGCCAATGGCAAAGAGCTACAGCGCGGGCGTGAAAGAGTACCGCGAGACTTACTGGATGCCGGAGTACACACCCAAGGACACCGACATCCTGGCGTGCTTCAAGATCACCCCCCAGCCCGGTGTGCCCCGTGAAGAGGCCGCCGCCGCCGTGGCCGCCGAGTCCTCCACGGGAACCTGGACCACCGTCTGGACCGACTTGTTGACCGACATGGACTACTACAAGGGCCGCGCCTACGCCATCGAGGACGTCCCCGGCGACGACACCTGTTACTACGCCTTCATCGCCTATCCCATCGATCTCTTCGAGGAAGGCTCCGTCGTCAACGTCTTCACGTCGCTGGTCGGCAACGTCTTCGGCTTCAAGGCCGTGCGGGCGCTGCGCCTGGAGGACGTGCGCTTCCCGATCGCCTATGTCATGACCTGCAACGGCCCGCCCCAGGGTATCCAGGTCGAGCGCGACATCATGAACAAGTACGGCCGGCCCCTGCTCGGCTGCACCATCAAGCCCAAGCTCGGCCTGTCCGCCAAGAACTACGGGCGCGCGGTCTACGAGTGCCTGCGCGGCGGTCTCGACTTCACCAAGGACGACGAGAACGTCAACAGCCAGCCCTTCATGCGTTGGCGTCAACGCTTCGACTTCGTCATGGACGCCATCGACAAGGCGGAGCGGGAGACCGGCGAGCGCAAGGGGCACTACCTGAACGTCACCGCCCCGACGCCGGATGAGATGTTCAAGCGGGCCGAGTACGCCAAGGAGATCGGCGCGCCCATCATCATGCACGACTACATCACCGGTGGCTTCTGCGCCAACACGGGTCTCGCCCAGTGGTGCCGTGACAATGGGCTCCTGCTCCACATCCACCGCGCCATGCACGCGGTGCTCGACCGCAACCCCCATCACGGCATCCACTTCCGGGTGCTGACCAAGATCCTGCGCCTGTCGGGCGGCGATCACCTGCACACGGGCACCGTGGTCGGCAAGCTCGAGGGCGACCGCGAGGCGACCCTCGGCTGGATTGACCTTCTGCGCGAGTCCTACGTCAAGGAGGACCGCAGCCGCGGTATCTTCTTCGATCAGGACTGGGGCTCCATGCCCGGCGCCTTCGCCGTGGCCTCCGGCGGCATCCATGTGTGGCACATGCCCGCGCTAGTGACCATCTTCGGCGACGATTCCGTCCTGCAGTTCGGCGGCGGCACCCTCGGTCATCCCTGGGGCAACGCAGCCGGCGCGGCGGCCAACCGCGTGGCCCTGGAGGCCTGCGTCCAGGCCCGCAACGAGGGCGTGGCCATCGAGAAGGAGGGCAAGGAGATCCTCACGAAGGCCGCCAAGTCGAGCCCTGAGCTCAAGGCCGCCATGGAGACCTGGAAGGAGATCAAGTTCGAGTTCGACACCGTCGACAAGCTGGACGTGGCGCACAAGTAAGTCGCGAGTAGCGAGGTGCGAGTGGCTAGGCCCTTGCCTCGCCACTCGATTCCAGAGCGCTGAGTGGCGCGACCAAGTCGTTCAACGAACCCCCTAGTTTCGGAGCTGAACCCAATGAGCGAAATGCAGGACTACCAATCCAGTCTCGACGACGTCAACAGCCGCAAGTTCGAGACCTTCTCCTACCTGCCCGAGATGGACAAGGACGCGATCCGCAAGCAGGTCGAGTACATCGTCGGCAAGGGCTGGAATCCGGCCATCGAGCACACCGAGCCGGAGAATGCCTTCGACCACTACTGGTACATGTGGAAGCTGCCCATGTTCGGCGAGACCGACGTGGACCGGATCCTGGAGGAGGCCCAGGCCTGTCACAAGGCCCATCCCAAGAACCACGTGCGTCTGGTGGGCTACGACAACTACGCTCAGTCCAAGGGCGCCGAGATGGTCGTCTATCGCGGTAAGCCGGTCTGAGCACAGTCGATCCGGTTAGACCAGCGCGGGCCCCTGCTCCTTATCCGAGGGGCAGGGGCCCATTGTTTTGCCGGGTATCGCGCCCAGCGACCCTGAACCCCTGCTGCCCCTCGGGCATCCGAAGGGATATAGACCATGAGCGACATCGACCGTAACCAGTACCAGATCGAGAAAGAGCCCTATTACCGCCCCGTGGCGAACGAGGTGGAGATGTACCAGGCCGCCTACGCGGCCCGCATGCCGGTGATGCTCAAGGGCCCCACGGGTTGCGGCAAGTCCCGTTTCGTGGAGTACATGGCCTGGAAGCTCGAAAAGCCGCTCATCACCGTGGCCTGCAACGAGGACATGACCGCCTCGGACCTGGTGGGCCGCTTCCTGCTCGACATCAACGGGACCAAGTGGCAGGACGGGCCCTTGACCGTGGCCGCCCGCATCGGCGCCATCTGCTATCTTGACGAGGTGGTGGAGGCCCGGCAGGACACGACCGTGGTCATCCACCCGTTGACCGACCACCGGCGCAACCTGCCCCTCGAGAAGAAGGGGGAGTTGGTCCAGGCCCACCCGGATTTCCAGATCGTCATCTCCTACAACCCGGGCTATCAGTCCCTGATGAAGGATTTGAAGCAGTCCACCAAGCAGCGTTTCGGTGCCCTTGACTTCGACTATCCGAGCGTCGAGATCGAGACCGAGATCGTGGCCCATGAGGGCGGGGCGGACGTCAAGATCGCCGAGAAGCTCGTCCAGGTCGCCCAGCGCAGCCGCAACCTCAAAGGTCACGGCCTGGACGAGGGGATGTCCACACGGCTCCTGGTCTACGCTGCCCAGCTCATCGCCAAGGGCATCGACCCCCAGTCCGCCTGCAGGATGGCCCTCGTGCGGCCGCTGACGGATGACCCGGACATGCGCGATACCCTGGACGCCGCGGTCAACACCTATTTCTGAGCCTGCCGTCGAAGGCAGTACGATTAGAGGGGAGCGACGCGATGTTGGTAGATCTCGGTGACATGCTCCGGCACGCCCACGCGAACGGCTACGCGGTCGGGGCCTTCGACCTCATCAACCTGGACTTCCTGCAGGCCATTTTGGCCGGGGCCGAGCGTCAGCGGGCGCCGGTGATCCTGAGTCTTGCGGAATCCCACTACGCCTACTTCGATCCAGAGCTCCTGATGCCCGCGGTGCGGGTTGCCGCCGAGCGTTCGCCCCTCCCCGTGGCCATCCACCTGGATCACGGCAGCTCCCTTGAGGCGGCCGTTCGAGGCATCCGTCAGGGGTTCAACGGGGTCATGGTGGATGCCTCCACGGCGCCCCTGGAGGAAAACATCGCCCGTACCCGGGCCGTGGTGGAGATGGCCCACGCCTGCGGCGTGCCCGTGGAGGGGGAGCTGGGCTACGTGGCCGGCGTGGAGGGCGAGGACGCGGAGCGCCACCCGGGCGACGTCGTCTATACGGCCCCCGAGGAGGCGGCGCGTTACGTGCGGGAGACCGGGGTGGACTTCCTCGCCGTCTCCATCGGCACGGTTCACGGACGGATGCGCGGGGAGCCCCGGCTGGACTTCGATCGTCTCGCGGCCATCAACGCGGAGCTCGGGATCCCGCTGGTGATCCACGGGGGAACCGGGCTCGGCGATGATCAGTTCCGCCGCCTGATCGCCAACGGGGTGGCCAAGATCAACTACTACACGGCCCTTGCGGATGCCGCTGGCGTGGCGATCCGATTGAACGCGGCGGAGCCGGATCGCAGCAGTTACACGGATCTGACCAAGGGGGTGCAGGCCGCCATCCGCTCGGAGGTGGAGCGCTGCATCGCGCTCTGGGGCGGGGCGAACCGTGCCGACGCGCTGCTGGAGGCCTGCCGCCCGTGGCAAGAGGTGGAGCACCTCGTGATCTACAACTCGGGTGCCGCCGATCCCGCCCAGACCGCCGCCATGATGGCCGAGGGGCGCCGCGTGCTGGCCGCGATCCCGGGGGTGCGTCAAGTCATCACCGGAACCAGCGTCCGCGAGGACGGCCGCTACCGCCATTGCTGGCTGGTGCGCTTCGCGAGCGCGGCGGTGATCGACACCTACCGCGATCACCCGGACCACCAGGCCTTTGCGGACGACCACTTCCGTCCCCTCGCCGCGGATCGCCTGACCATCGACTACCGCCACGAATCCTGACACGTTGTCGACGCGGAGCACGGTCGCGGGTGACCGTGCAGCCGGCATACACCGCTCGCTACGCGTTACTCGCTACTCGTAACTCGCCCCATGTCCATCGACTTCAACGAATACGTCTCCTGCCTCAAGACGCAGCCGGAGCACGAGCACCGTCAGGCCCTCGAGTCGAGCTATCACGAGGCTGCCCGGGTCATGTCGCCGCGCGGCCTGGAGCACTACCTCACGGGCATGAAGGCCATGTGCACCCTGAACCGGGGCGAGGATCTGATCCTCACCTATGTCCAGGACGCGCCGGCGGTGGCCAAGGAGGTGGGGGAGGACGTGATCCCCGATCTGGTGAGCGCCCTCATGAAGCTCGCCTCCCACACCTCGGGTACCGTGCTCACCCTGGTCATGGGCAACATGCCCTTGGCGGCCAGCCGACTGGGGGACGCCGAGGTCCTGCGGGGCTATCTCAACCTGCTGCACCTGCTCGCCGGCAAGGCGCCCCGGGGCCTGAGGCCCATGATGGAGAACATGGAGGA
This sequence comes from Chromatiaceae bacterium, assembly GCA_049284555.1. Lineage (GTDB taxonomy): Bacteria > Pseudomonadota > Gammaproteobacteria > Chromatiales > Chromatiaceae > Thiodictyon. The sequence goes on from JBAPYD010000819.1 coordinate 7,834, forward strand.
GCTCCTGGGGAAGCTCACCCTGGGGGGGCTGCGCCGATGGGCGCTCTGGGGTGCCCAGGCCCACGCCCGGGACCTGGATGGCCAGATGGCCTACTTCGGCCTCAAGACCGAGTCCTCCCGCGCGGTGCTGCAGAAGGAGCGTCGCGGCACCCTGTTCGTGGACAACCAGCGGAAGCTCAATTTCTATCTGAGGGCCCTCTGGGCGCGCGCCTTCTTCATGCGACCCACCTCCGGCGACTACGAGACCCGCCTGGGCCTCAAGCCCTTCGTGGAGGACTTCCAGATTCACCTGCCGGACGCCTTCGATGCCTATCGGGGCATCCCGGGCATGGAGACCTATCGCGCCGCCGCGGCCCACTGCGCGGCGCATATGGTCTACACGACGGCCCCGCTCAGCGC
>JBAPYD010000820.1:0-8457 GCA_049284555.1 Chromatiaceae bacterium
CCTCCACGGCGTCGGGCACCCGAGGTCCGCGGACGTCGGCGCGGCCTTGCCGCTGGCCGATCGGGACGTGGCGGCGTTCTGGCGCGCCATCGATGGCAATGACTGGTGGGGCGGGGCAGGATCGCTGGCCGCCGAGACCCTGGGGGACAATCCGGGGTTACCGCAAGTCGAATGGGAGGCCGCCGTTCGGGAGCTACGGGCCTGTCTGATCGAGGTCGGCGAGACCCTGATGGCCCGCAACCCCCATAACCCGGGGATCTCTTCCTGGGTGCTCGCCTTCCGAAATTGGAACGATTCCCAGGTCTGAGGACATGATCAAATGCCATCCCGGCGTTGGATTCAGCTCGCGCGTCGCGAGCCGCGACTCTCGACGCGCTCCATTTTCAGTGGCTTTTCGCCACCGAAACTGCCGGGCGATCCCTCGCCGGACGAAGCGCACTAAGTCAGCGCCTGTCTAACCCATCCTCGACAGTGGCCCCCCGGGGTCCTTCCCATCGGACCGACACGCGGACGGAAGGCGGCAGGCTGGATGCCAAAGGGCTAAACTTGCAGAATGGCCGCATGCCTACGCGCGCCGCTGGACCTATCCAGGGGGATCGAATCCGATGCCGCACCTACCCCTCAGGTACCGCGTGGTCGGTCAGGACGATTACATGCTGGAGATCGACGTCGGCACGGACGGGTGCTTCGTCGTCAACAGCGGTGACCACACCAGCCACGAGCCACGGCTAGGCACCTTGACGCCAAGCCAAGGGGCCAAGCTCAACGGCCTGCTCCATCGGCTCGGCGGGCCGCGGGATCACCCCGCCCCCGAGGGGGCGTCGGGCTTCATGGCGGTCCTGACTCTGGGCGAGGGTGAGCAGACCAGGGTCTTCCGCTTCTGGGAAGGTGCGCTGGCCGAAGACCCGGGCCTGGAGGCGGTGGTCCGCGCCCTGGAGGTCCTGTGACCCCGAGCTGGGTGACACCTGACAGCGATCGGCGGCCGGGACCCAGGCGGGAGTCGGTGGGGCAACCGAGGACCCAGCGTCCCCAATCCACGGCTCGGCCGACGCCCTATCTGGAGTGGCGCGAGACCTGGACCCTGGAGGTGGGATTCATGGATGAGGACCACCGGGCCCTTGCCGTCATGCTCAACTGCCTCGCCCGCGATTATGGCGTCGACCCTCCGGTTCTCGGCAATCCGATCCGCCGGCCCGATGCCCCGTCCTTGCACGAGGCCCTCGAAGCGCTCGTCGGGCACACGCGCGCCCACTTCCAGCGGGAGGAGGAGGTCATGCGCATCGACGGCTACCCGGGCCTCGCGGACCACAAGAGCGAGCACGATCTGCTGCTGGCCGAGCTCAGCATGCTGGCGCGGGGACTTCGCCAGTCCGGCCGCCAGTGGCTCGACAGGGAGCTGCTCGATTCGCTCAAGGACTGGTTCCTCGGCCACATCCTGGAGCAGGATCGGCAGCTCGCGGACTTCCTCAAGCGCCCGGGCCCACCTGGAGACGGGGGACCTGGCCTGTAGCCGGCTGGGGCGGACGGCCCCGCCGCGGGGCTGGGTCGGGTGCCGGACCAACCCTTGGTAGACTCCAAGTCCCGATACTCGTGCTGTCCCACGCGATGCCTGAAGCCAGCCCAGCCGAGACCTTGCCCCGCGCCGGTCGGCCCCTGCCGTACTCGGCCTCGCGGCAGCCCCTGATGCTGGAGCTGAGGCCGAAGCTACCTGCCCTTCCGGCAGACCTGCGGGCGCTCGGCATACCGGATCCGCCGCTCGTCCCCCAGATCCTGGTGGGGCAACCCGGCGCTGCGGGCGAGCGATGAGCGTCACCGAGGCCCAGGCCTTCGATGACTCCCATACCGCCGGATCAGCCCCTCCAGCGGAGTGGCTGGCCGACACGAGGGACGACCTTGCCTGCCGCGATCCCTCCGCTCACCCCCGCGCGCTGCGACGGGTGCTTCTGTGGGCGGGTCGTCTCGTGGGTGGCGCCGTTATCGGGATCGCCCTGGCCTCGGTGGCGGTGGTCGGGATTCTGCGCTGGGTGGACCCGCCGGCCTCCTCCTTCATGCTGCGGCATGCACTGGTGATGGTCGGGCTTGGCCGTCCGCCGCCCTACTACCATCATCGATGGGTTCCCTGGAAGGAGATTCCGGCCAGCGTCCGTATTGCCGCGATCGCCGCCGAGGATCAGCGCTTTCCCGTGCACCATGGCTTCGACCCGGTGGAGATCCGCAAGGCCTGGGCCGAATACCGACAGGGCGGGACCCTGCGCGGTGCCAGCACCATCAGTCAGCAGACCGCCAAGAACCTCTTTCTCTGGCCGGGGCGCTCCTGGCTCCGCAAGGGGCTGGAGGCCTGGTTTACCGCGTGGATCGAGCTACTCTGGTCCAAGAAGCGGATTCTCGAGGTCTATCTCAACATCGTGCAGCTGAGCCCGAGCACCTACGGGGTGGGGGCGGCGAGCGAGCGTTACTTCCATCGCCACGTCTCGGAGCTGACCCTGGAGCAGGCGTCCCTGCTAGCTGGCGTGCTGCCCGCGCCGGGGGCCTATCGGCTGGACAGACCGTCGGATCGGCTGCTGCGGCGAGCCGCCTGGATCGCGGATCAGAGTCGCCGGCTGGGCGGGGTTCGGTATCTAAAGCGGTTCTGAGCCCGGGAGAGTCCCCGAGGCCCGGTTGCGGTGTGCTCAGCGGGCGCGGGCGCTCGAGGGCGCCAAGTCAGTCTCACCTCGGGCCCCCTCTCCCCTGAGCTTGTAGGCGAGCCAGGAGGCGAAGGGCATCAGAAAGGACCAGCCCCCCGCCAGCACCGCGAACCCCGCAACCGGATCCGGGATACGGACGCCGCCGAGCTTCATTCCCGCCCAGTAGGCCACGGGTCCACCGACCGCGCCGAAGAGCAGGGCCCAGTACCAGCGGCCCTGCAACCAGGAGAGCGATACGTTCAGCGTGGTCGCGAACCCAACCCAAAGGGCGATGATCCAAACCGGGGCGAGCCATGGCAGGAACATGCCGGAGGGAAACTCCAGAAAGCCGAGCCGCGCAAGCAGACCATCCCAGAGGGCGCCGATGCAGCCAAGGGAAAGCATGAGCACCGATTCCCGGACGGGCGAACCGCTCGAGACCAGGTGCAGCGCGACCACCAGCCCCATGACGCCCGCACCGAGCCAGGGCCATCCATGGGCGCCGCCGAGGACGCACGCCAGCCAGCCCAGCTGGAAGGCGACGAGATTGACGAGGAGGTGGCGCACAGGGTTTCCGTGATTTGCTTCGAGCTTCCCGGAAGCTGACGACCCTCGGGCCGGAAAACAAGCCGTTGGCCTGCCGGTTTTCAGCAGTAGGGGCCGGGGCTCATTCGGGGGCGCAGTAGCGCCCCACGAGCAACTGGTGGTACTCGAGCATGTGCGCGTCGTGCTGCTTCTCTTCCTGGGTGCGGTAGCCGTTTCGGACCTCTTCCTGCCAACGGGCGGCCTGCGCCCTGTGCTTGGCGCACTTGGCCCGGTCCTGGCCGTTCCCCCGCGACTTGTCCTGGGTGGCCTTTGCCGCGCGCGCCCTGGCCTTGCGCTCCTTGGCGCGTGCCGATTCAAGGGCCCGGAGCTGGCCCTCCACCGAGAGGTCCTTGCCCCCGGGGGTGGCATTCGAGCCCCCGGGCGGGCTCGTGTCCACGCGCAGCTCGCCGCCCTGGCTCGATTCGGCGCAGGGTCCCTGTTGGTAGAGGATCGCGCCGTCCGGCCGGACGCACTTGTAGGTCCCCGCCTGAGCCGGCAGGGCGATCAGCGACAGGAGGACAAGGTGTAGTCGGCCCATGGGAGTCTCCCTCCGTTGGAACAGACGCCGAGCCTGGCCCCTGTGGGTCGGCTTGCACCCCGGGTCTAGGGCTCCCGGCGGCGGGCAGCGGCCTCCGCGAGCTCCCGCAGCATGGGGATCGTGTCGGTCCAGCCAACGCAGGCGTCGGTGATGCTTTGACCGTAGACCAGGCCCGTGGGGGTATCGAGGTTCTGGCGACCCGCCACCAGGTGGCTCTCGATCATGACCCCGAGGATCCGGCGGTCGCCGCGGGCGATCTGTCCCGCGACGTCCCGGCAGACCTGGACCTGCTTCTCCGGCTTCTTGCGGCTGTTGGCGTGGCTGAAGTCGATCATGATCTTGGGGGTGAGGCCAGACTCCTCGATCTGCTCGGCGGCGATGTTGACGCTCTCGGTGTCGTAGTTTGGCCTGTGTCCACCCCGCAGGATGATATGGGTGTCCAGGTTTCCGGCGGTGGAGAAGATGGCGGAATGCCCCTCCTTGGTGAGCGACATGAAGACATGCGGTCGGGCGGCCGCGTGGATGGCGTCGATGGCCACCTTCACGTCGCCGTCTGTCGCGTTCTTGAATCCCACGGGGCAGGACAGACCCGAGGCCAGCTCCCGGTGCCCCTGGCTCTCGGTGGTGCGCGCACCGATGGCCCCCCAGCTCACGAGGTCCGCGATGTACTGGGGGCTGATGAGGTCCAGGAACTCGGTGCCCGCGGGCATGCCCATCTCCGCCAGGTCCAGCAGGAGCTTGCGGGCCAGGCACAGCCCTTTGTTGATCTCGAAGCTGCCATCCAGGTTGGGGTCATTGATCAGGCCCTTCCAGCCGACCGTGGTGCGCGGCTTCTCGAAGTAGACCCGCATGATGATCATGAGGTCTCGATCCAGCTCGGCGCGCAAGGGCAGCAGCCGACCCGCGTACTCCAGGGCTGCCGAGGGGTCGTGAACCGAGCAGGGACCAACGACCACCAGCAGCCGGTCGTCCTCGCCCTGCAGGATGCGTTGGATCTCGCGGCGGGCCTGGAAGACGGTGGCCGCCGCGCGCTCGGAAACGGGAAACTCCTCGTGGAGTGACTTGGGCGAGCGCACCTCCGTGATCGTGCGGATGCGCAAATCGTCGGTCTGGTAGGTCATGGGATGACTAGGCCCGCGGCGGAAAATTACTCAGTATAAATCAAGGGAAAAATCAGTGGGGCTCGAACCCGCCTGGCCTGGCCCCCCTCCTGAGCTGGGTCAGCTTGTGATTGGGTCGCAGATGATCTGGATCACTGTGACTTTTTGGGAACTGTCCCAGATCATGATTTGGGCGATCCGGGGTGCCCGGCGAGAAGGGGCTAGCTGCGGCGAGACGATCCCTTGGGGCGTGGAGCGCCGACTTTGGGGGCTCCACCGCCCAAGTGCCCGATGCCGGGGTGACGCCGCCGGGGCCGAGGCGCTACAGTCTCCATGAAATCGGCCAGAGACCCGAGCGATGAAGCGAAAGATCTACCAAGGAATCCACAACGAGCCCCAAGGGGGCATGACGCCAACCGCCAACATCATCCGAGACGCCTGGGTGTTCGGTCTGCTCCCCGAGGAGGAGACCTGCGAGGGCTGGACCATTCAAGGCATCGAGGATCTCTACGATAAGGTCCACGCCGCCTGGAAGCCTTACGGACACCTGGTCTCTCGCCTGCCGCCCGAGCTCGCGGAACGGCATGCCCGTATCTACGGGGCGGCGGTGGAGCGCGCCCGTGCCGCCGGATGGGACCCGGACCTGTCGGACGAGTCCTGATCCGAGCAACTCGGGCATGTCCGACTTCCGTGTCCGCGAGACCTTCTTCCGCCCGGATGAGCCCCGTGGCCGGGAGTCCAGCGCCTTGCCGGCCGACGTCCACAATGGCCTGCAGCTCCTGCTTGCCCGGGAGCCCGGTTCGTGCGTCTTCCTGCCCATCCGCTCCATGCAGTACCAGGCGGTGATCGACCGGGAGGAGGTGGTCTTCGTGGATGCCCATGGCGGTTATGCCCACCAGGACGGGGTCGGGGGACGTCTGATCCGAATCGCCTGGCGGCCCGGCGCCGGGCGGCGGGATTCGCTGACGGAGCCGGTCCCCAGCGAGATCATCTATTACTTCGACGGCCTCAAGGAGACCCAGCGGCGACTCCTGGGCGAGACGCGCGCAGCCCTGCGCCAGGTCCTGGAGCGTCAGCGCGGGCCGGCCGCGGCCCGGATCGAGCGGCGCGTGATCCCGTTTCGCCGCCCCGCCTCGCGCTAGGGAAGCGCTGATATACTGCGTTTCCCGTCCGGGCGAGGGATCGCCCGGCATTTGCGGTGGCGATAAGCCACTGAAACCGGTAACCGGGGGGCGGGTCGCAATGCGATTAACGAGCGCCGGGTCAACCGTGCGCCGACCACCACTGGAGGTTGTCCATGCAGAGGTCCATCCTGGCGTTGGCTTTGCTCGCTTTTTCCTTGCTCGCCCAGGGCGCAACCACGGGGCCCGCGGCGCTCGATCCGGGCATGCAGAACCCGGGCTACCAGGAGAAGCCCGCGTGGTTCAAACAGTCGTTTCTCGACATTCGCGAGGATCTGGCTGAAGCGACGGCCGCGGACCGGCGCCTCGTCCTCTACTTCTATCAGGATGGGTGTCCCTACTGTGCCAAGCTGTTGCAGGAGGGGCTGGGGGACAAGACCATCGGGACCCTGGCCCGGCAGCGCTTCGACTGGATCGCCATCAACATCTGGGGCGACAGAGAGGTGGCCGGATTCTCCGGTGAGCCCACCACCGAGAAGAAGTTCGCCGCGGACCTCAAGGTGCAGTTCACGCCAACCCTGCTGCTTCTGGACGAGGGAGGTAAGGTCGTGTTGCGGCTCAACGGCTACTACCCGCCCCACAAGCTGGAGGCGGCCCTCACCTATGTGGCGGAGCGGCGGGAGCAAGTAGGCGAGACCTTCGCGAGCTTCTATGCCACCCTTGATCCGACGCCGGCCAAGGGCAAGCTCCATGAGGAGGGTGGCTTCCTGCCCGGACCTCCACGGCTGGCGGACAATCGCGATCTCTCGCCGCGTCCCCTGGTGGTGATGTTCGAGCAGCTCAACTGCAAGGACTGCGATGAGCTCCATGAGGTCATCCTCCGCCGGGAGCCCGTGGCGTACTCGCTCACCGCCTTCGACGCGGCCATCGTCGACGCCTACTCCAAGGAGCCCATCCAGACCCCGGACGGGCGGGAGATCCCCGCTCGCGACTGGGCCGCGGAGCTGGGGATCGAGTACACGCCCAGCCTGGTCTTCTTCGACGCCGCCGGACGCGAGGTCTTCCGCACCGAGGGTTATCTCAAGTCCTTTCACATCCACGGGGCCCTGGACTACGTGGCAACCGGGGCCTACCTCCTCCAGCCGAGCTTCCAGCGCTATCTGTCCGCCCGGCGCGAGGCGCTGCTGGCCCGGGGGATCCATGTGGATCTGATGGAGTGAAACCGGGGGCGGCAGGCGGCTCGGTCGAGGAGCGACCTGGCGCAGCGCCCCGTCGGCAGGCTGATTGAATGCCCTGCTGGCGCTCCCTATGCGCTTGTCCCCGCACGCGCCCCCCAGTCGGGGGATTCCTGGCCCTTGAGGCCGGCCTCCACGCCTTGGCCCCGATGGCACGCGCCACGCCTCCCTGTGCTCCCCTTGCGAGAGGCCCGCGAACCGACGGGGCATCTCTGGGATAATGACCCCTCACCCACGCACCGGCCCCCACCTTGTCTGCTATCGCTCGACCAGCCTGGCTCGCCGCCCTCCTGAACCGCCGGATGCTGATCTGCATCTTCACCGGCTTTGCCTCGGGGCTGCCCCTCTACCTCCTGCTCAACCTGGTCCCGGCCTGGCTCAAGACGGAGGGGCTCTCGCTCAAGACCATCGGGGCCTTCGCCCTGATCCAGTTTCCCTATACCTGGAAGTTCCTCTGGGCACCCCTGCTGGATCGTTACGGCATCCTGCCCTGGCTCGGGCGGCGCCGTAGCTGGATGCTGGTGACCCAGCTCGGGCTGTTGGCCGGGATCGCCTGGTTGGGCCGGCTCTCGCCGGTGGAGAACCTGCCCCTCGTGGTGGGGCTGACCGCGGTGATCGCGGTCCTCTCCGCGACCCAGGACACCGCGCTCGATGCCTTTCGCCGGGAGATACTGCCCGACCACGAGCTGGGCCTGGGCAACGCGATCCATGTGAACGCCTACCGGATCGCTGGTCTGGTGCCGGGATCCCTGTCCCTGATCCTTGCGGATCACCTGCCCTGGGACCAGGTCTTCATGATCACCGCGCTCTTCATGCTGCCCGGCCTGGGGATGACGGTCCTGTCCCGGGAGCCGCCCTCCGCGGCGGGGCGGCCGCGCACCCTGCGGGCGGCGGTGGTGGAGCCCTTCCGGGAGTTCTTCGGCCGACATGGCGTCGCCTCGGCCCTCACGGTGCTGGCCTTCATCTTCGCCTACAAGCTGGGTGACTCCTTGTGTACCGCACTGGCCACGCCCTTCTACCTGGACATGGGCTTCACCAAGACCGAGATCGGGGTCATCGCCAAGAACGCCGGCCTCTGGCCGATGGTCATCGGCGGCATCCTGGGGGGCATCTGGATGGTTAAGCTCGGGATCAACCGGGCCTTATGGCTGTTCGGGGTGGTGCAGTTGGTCACCATCCTCGGCTTCGTCTGGCTCGCCTGGCTCGGATCGGCCC
>JBAPYD010000821.1:0-12894 GCA_049284555.1 Chromatiaceae bacterium
GCCGTAGTCCGCCACGTCCCCGGCCGCAAGGGCCCGGAGCCCCCCCGCCAGGGCGTCGGCAGCGGAGAGGGTCTCGGCCGGCAGGAAGCCGAGCTCCGAGAGCCGCTCCGCGCGACCTCTCGCGTCCCCCTCCACGATCCGCCCCGAGATGGCCCCGACGGAGGTCCGCGGCGCCTCGAACCGGTCCTTCAGGAAGCACCAGCGGGCCCTACCGTTGTAGGTGAAGGCAAGGCACGCCGGCTCCGCCAGACAGGCCGATTCGCAGGCCTCCAGCTCCACGTCCTTGAGGATGCGAAAGTCCCGTCCCGCCAGGTCCGCATCCTGCATCAGCACCAGCTGGCGGGATGGCGGCGCGGCCGCCTCCGACGGCACGAATCCGCACACCAGCCCCAGCACGGTGCTGAGGACGATCGGGGCAGCCAGCCGAAGTTGCAGGCAAAGTCGGGACATGGGGCCTCCTGGCAAGACAGGACTTGAGCTGGATCAGTATAGGTAAATGCCGGCCGACGGGCAGCGGTCGGGCGCGTCACCACCGAACGGCGATCCGAGGACACACGCCGCCACGAGTCCCCGGACGCTCCGCTCTCGCCGAGTCGAAGCCCTCGAGCTCGGCGGGGGCCGCCCGCGGGATCCACCGTCGGCGCAATCAGTCGGGGAAACTGATTCCAGAGGGTCAGCGGACGGGGGGCGAAAAGGACCCGACGATTGGTCATTGCCGGGCTTGCCCAGCCGCGTCATTCCGAATCTCCGCCCCCAACGGTAACTCACCCATCGACTCCCCCGGGGTATGCGCCCCCCGATGCGTTGTGCCGATGTGTTCTGCTTGGCATTCTCGAAATCGGATTTCTGCTCAACTTTCTGTACTCCTCTGCTCGGAGATGGAAGGCAGCATGAACCCTTATCGAACGCTTTGCCAACACCTCCTCGTCCTGCTCTTACTCTGGACCTGGGCCCCATCCGGCGCATGGTCGGCCGACCTGGAAGATATCAAGGCGCGTGGCGAGTTGCGCCACATCGGAGTCCCCTACGCCAACTTCGTGACGGGCGCCGGCGACGGCCTGGACGTGGAGCTCACCCAAGGATTCGCGAGGTACCTCGGAGTCGGTTACAAGCTCGTCTATAGCGACTTCTATACGGTCATTCGAGACCTTCTCGGCAAGAACGTCGTGCGAAAGGGCGATAGCGTGGATCTGGAGGGAGACTTCCCAATAAAAGGGGACATGATCGCCGCGGGCTTCACCGTCCTGCCATGGCGCGAGCAGGTCCTGCTTTATTCGGAGCCCACCTTCCCATCCCAGGTTATGCTGATCGCCCGCGCCGACTCCCCCATCCGGCCTATCGGGGGAAGCGACGACCTGAAGGGGGACATCATCGAGACCAAGTCCCTCATCGAAGCACACAGCCTGCTGGTCATGGAGAAGACCTGCCTGGACCCCGCCAACTACGGTCTCAAGGGGAGCGGCATCGAGCTCCGGGCCTATACAAAGAGCACCAACATCAACGAAATGGTGCCTGCCTTGCTGAACCTCGATGCCGACCTGTCGCTCCTGGATGTGCCGGACCTGATGATCGATATGCAGAAGTGGGCCGGCAAATTCAAAGTCATCGGGCCCATCTCGGAGGAACAGACCCTGGCGACCGCCTTCCCCAAGGATGCGCCGCGGCTGCGCGACGCCTATAACGAATACCTGCGCCAGATCAAAAAGGACGGAACCTACGACAGACTGGTGCAAAAGTACTACCCGGGAATTCGCCGCTACTTTCCCGCGTTCTTCGCCGCCCGGTAGGCGGTATTCGCCGGCACAAACATGGTCCCCGAACCGAGGCATCGGCGGCGGTTGTTCTGGGTGGCGATTCTATTCTCCGCCTACCTCGTCGTGCTTCTCGGACACGCGTTCCGTTCCCAAGGACAGCTGCGGGCGGCGGCTGATGCGCGCCTGTTGAACGAGAATCAGCAGGTTGCGGTCCTGATCGGCGACTTCTTGGTAGAGCAAAAGAATTTCGCGCTCCACCTTGCCGAAGGACACGAGATCGGGACCTTTCTCATCAACAAGGCCTTGGGCATGTCGCTGCGCTACGGCCTGAATACCAATCTCGAAGCGATCGAAGAGAGCTTTCGCCGCAAGCTGCGCCAGAAGATGGTCCTCGGCGTTCCGGTGTACGAGCGCATCCTCTACTTCGACGAGCATGGGGAAGTGCTCTCGGACAGCGGATCCGGGGAGCCGCCGATCGCCATGCCACCAGGCCGGAAGGACGAGGCGCGGCTGCTGGTGGACCCGAAGCAGGAACGGATCATCGCTACCGCGCCGGTTGACTTTCGGGGCACGGCCAGCGGCACGGTGATGACGGTAGCCCCGGCGGCCCTGCTTTCGGGTTATCTCAGGAAGTCGAGCGACAGTCATGGGCTACGCCAGTTGCTTGTCACGGCGACCGGTCAACCGCTTCGCCCGGCCGAAGATCCCCTCGCAGGGCGCACGCCTTCGAACGTCCTCTCGAGCCTTCCGGCCAATACCCTCGTGCCCCTTTCGACACTGCCCCGCTGGGTCTCAGACACCCTCTCCGAGGATTACGATTTCGTCGAACGGACCCGGGTGGAAGGGTCGACGCTCTCCCTGATCACGCTCGTTTCAAAAACGGCGCTGTACAGCAACATCAGCTCCCGCGCCTTCCTCTATGTCGCCAGCTTTGCCCCCCTTCTCCTGACACTCGCTGCCCTGTGGTTCGAGCGCATGCGGCGGCGTACTCAGCGTCTGGAGGCGGTGGTCCTGGAATCGAACCGTAACCGGCTGGAGCTCCAGGGACAGAACGACGACTTGACCAAGGAGATCGCCCGCCGGAAGGCCCTGGAAATCGAGCTTCGCAAGAGCGAGGAACGTTACCGGGACTACGTCGAGCACGCCCCGGAGGGGATCTTCGTCGCCGACAACGCGGGTCGCTTCGTGGACGTCAATCCCTCCGCCTGCGACATGGTCGGCTACAGCCGCGCTGAGCTGCTCCATATGGACATCACCTCCCTGGCGCCCCCGGGACTTCTGGAGGAGCACACCGGTGTGTTCGCACGCGTATTGGCGGAGGGTCCTCAGGACGTGGAGATCCGGCTCCGCAAGAAGGACGGGCTGGACATCATTGCGAATCTACGTGCCATTGCACTGCCTGACGCGACAGTCATGGGCTTCTGCGTGGATATCACCGAGCGCAAGCAGGCGGAGGAAAAGATCCACCAGCTCGCCTACTTCGATCCGCTCACCGGTCTGCCCAACCGCCGTCTCCTATTCGACCGCCTACGTCAGGCGATGGCGGTCAGCAGCAGGAACGGGCATTTCGGCGCCCTATTGATTCTGGACCTGGATCATTTCAAAGACCTCAACGACACCCAGGGTCACGACGTGGGCGATCGACTGATTACCGAGGTTTCGCGCCGATTGACGGTGAGCGCGCGTGAGGAAGACACGGTCGCCCGATTAGGCGGAGACGAGTACGTGATCGTCGTTCAGAACCTGGGCATCGACGAATCGACAGCCGCCGTACATGCAGAGACGATCGCGGAGAAGGTGCACAAGGCAGTGGCCCGGCCCTATGTCCTGACCAGAGGCAGCGCGGCGCACCAGTCGAGCTGCAGCATCGGAGTGACCCTCTTCTGTGGCCAGGAGGCTACGGTCGACGTCCTGCTGAAGCAGGCCGATGTCGCCCTTTACCAGGCCAAGAACGCCGGTCGCAATACCATCCGCTTCTTCAATCCCGAGATGCAGGCGGCCATCGATGCGCGGATGATGATGGAGGCCGCCTTGCGATGCGCCGTCCGACGCGACGAGCTGCGGCTCTATTACCAGCCTCAAGTGGATCGGCATGGACGCGTCCACGGCGCGGAAGCCCTCCTGCGATGGCTGCCGCCTGATTCGGAGCCCATCCCGCCCGTGCGCTTCATTCCCTTGGCGGAGGAGACCAAGCTCATTCTCCCGATCGGGGAGTGGGTGCTGGAGCAGGCCTGCGCCCAGCTGCAGCGGTGGCAGGGGAACCCTCAAACGGCGGAGCTGACCCTGTCGATCAATGTGAGCGGACGCCAGTTTCACCAACCCGACTTCGTGGAGCGTGTGTCGAAGCAGATTGAGCGTTCCGGGGTCGATCCCTCCCGCTTGAAACTGGAGTTGACGGAAAGCGTCCTGCTCGATCGTGTAGACGAGGTGGTCGAGCGGATGCGGCGTTTGAAGGGGCTTGGCGTGGGCTTCTCACTGGACGACTTCGGCACCGGGTATTCCTCCCTCTCGTATCTCAAGCGCCTGCCACTCGATGAGATCAAGATGGACCAGTCATTCGTGCGCGATATCACGATCGACCAGAATGACGCCGCGATCGTTCGCGCGGTATTGGCAATGAGCCGGTCCCTCGGCGTCAAGGTCATCGCCGAGGGCGTAGAGACGGAGGAGCAGCGCGCATTCCTCATGCGCTATGGATGCGAGCACTACCAGGGATACCTGTTCGGCAGGCCCGAGCCGATCGAATCGAGCCTGTGGCTCAATGGAGATTTCGGCGACGGGCTCAGGGTGGCGAGGCCCTATCTCGTCAAGTAAGTGATCACCCAGTCTGGCCGCATGGTCGGCAGCCTCGAGTCGACTCACAGGCCGCATCGGCGCCGCTTGCACCACCCTTACCGACCACTCGGATTTCTGATGCCCACCACCCCGTTGCTGGCCGGCGCGCAAGCGGCGGTCGCCCTTGGGGTACCGCGAGGCTCGAATGGCATGGGCCGCACCCTCGGAGCGAGTCCATGCGCCCTTTCCACACGTCAGGAGAACAAGTCGACATGCATACACCGAAGAAGACCCGCAGGCCTGGCCTGGACCGGCGCGATTTCCTCAAGGGGGTTGCCTCGGCCGCGGCGGCCGCCGGCGTCATGGCAGCGCCGGGCGCGGCCATCGCCAAGCCGTTGGCCGCGACAGGGTTACAGGGCGACCCCAAGGGGCTGGAGGCCCCCCCTAAGCTCAAAGGCCGCGGTGAGGGCTTCTGGCGAGACGTCCGCGAGGCCTTCTTGTTGCCCCGGGACTACATTCACATGAATACGGGAACCACCGGCTCGCAGCCGGGGTTCTCGCTGAACAATCTGACCGTTTACAACCTCTACAAGGTTGAGGACCCGAAGGACTGGCAGGCCAACCTGAACGCCGATTTCCCGGATCTGTTCCCGTACCTCAATGGCTCAACGACCAGCGCACGGCAACAGTGGGTGGCCGATGCCTTCGGGGCAAATCAGGACGAGATCTTCCTCAGCTACAACACCACGGATGCGTGCAGCCTGATCTTCGCCGGCACCCCATGGATGCCCGGTGACCGCATCATCACCACCAGCTTCGAGCACCCGGCCCTTGCGGGTCCCATCGCCTGGGCGCGGGATTACCATGGGGTGGAGGTGCGCGTCGTGGATATGCCGTCCACCATCACACCCGACCTGACGATCGAGGATGTGCTCGCCTGGTTCGAGCCCCATCTGGCCGCCCCGCTCGCGGGCGGCAACAAGCAGTACCTGGCCATCTCGGAGATCTTCTATAAGAACGGCTTCCGCATGCCGGTAGCGGAGCTGTGCGCCCTGGCACGCCTCTACGAGGCCTACACCATCATCGACACGGCCCATGGCTGGGGCATGCTGCCCATCGACTGTCATGCCTACGGGGCGGACTTCATCGCCGGCGCGGGACACAAGTGGCTTTGCGGCGGACCGGGCACCGGTATCTGCTATGTCCGCACCAGCGACGCGGAGTCCCATCCCCTGCCCCCCTTCGCGCTCGGCAACTTCTTCCTCTACGGGAACCTCTTCACGCAGCCCAGCGCCTTCTTCGAGAGCCGGGCGTGGAATCCCTCCCTCTACATGCAGTTCCGCGGCGAGAGCAACGCGCCGGCCCTGTTCGCGATGACGGACTCATTGTCCTTCTTCGATCAGATCGGCATCCAGGCGATCTACGAGCGGGGTGTGGCCCTTGCCGCCCATCTCCGGGGACTGATCCGCAGGCAGTGGGGAGCGGAGGCGCTCTGGGTAGACCCGGGGGACCCGGTCTTCGATACGGCCCTCACCTCGTTCAACCCCTTCCAGGGAAAGAACGACCCGTCCCAGTTCGCGACCCTGAGGGACACCATCAGCCAGATCATCAGCGCGTTGGCCGCCGAGACCCCGAAGGTCTATATCCGCAGCGTGACCTGGCGCAGCAGCAGCGCGGCACCGGCGGACGACCGCATCGGCTTCCGCATCTCGACCCACGGGGTCTACAACGACTACGAGGACGTCGCCTACGTCTTCCAGCGTCTGGCCGCTCTCGTCTCGGCAAGCGGGCTGCCGAAGCTCGCCGCTTAGGGGAGCGCTGATTTATTGCGTTTCCCGTCCGGGCGAGGGATCGCCCGGCATTTGCCCGAACGCGAGGATGGCATTTGGTCGGCATCTCCTTCGGAAACCCTGATTCATCCCCTCCACCATGGAGGGTGTCGCAAAGGGCAGCCGGCGCGGTTCTGTCTCGGCGCAGGACGGAGGAGGGTCGTCGGCGAAACAACAGGTTGCGTGCTTCTCCCCTCACCCCAACCCCTCTCCCCGCTGGGGCGAGGGGCTTTTGCGACACCCTCCCATGCGAGGCAGGTGCGGCCCGCCTGATCCGGGCGCCCGGGGACCGTCAACGCAGCGACCCGGAGATCGGTCTTCAAAAGGGGCACCCGAACGCCGTCCCCCGTCAGTTCTCGCCCTTCACCCTGCGATCGAAGCGTTGACGGTGGAACGCCAGGTAGGCGATCACCTGCAGGTCCTCCACCCGTGGAAGGGCGAGCACGTGCGTGGTGCCGGGTCTCACCTCCCAGGGCCGCTGGGCCACCAGGTGTCGCGGGATGACCTTCACCGTCCCCCAGCGCGGCAGGGCGGAGAAGTCGATGAAGTGAGTCGCCGTCTCGAGCCAGGCATGGGGCCAGATCTGGTGGCTGGCGGCGGTCCCGGGATCGTAGACCACCGCTCCCACCCACACCGAGGCCGAGATCCCCTGCCGTGCGAGCAGGTGCTGACCGGCGAACGCGTAGTAGAGACAGGACCGCCGCAAGGCCCATTCGGCCGGCTTGCTCCGCTCCACCAGGCGCTCGACAGCGGATGCGAGGGACGCGATCCCGTTGGCGTCGGTGCCCGCTTGACTGCCCTCGCCATCCGCCGCGGCACCGGCAGACACGGCGAGCGCCGCGCACACGAAGGCCGCAACCCGAAGGCCCCTGACCGTCGTGCCGCCCCAAGCCGAGCGTAGCCCCGCCACCGCGTGTCCCTTGAATCAGCCCGGCCCGACCGCCACCGGCCGCTCCGGAGCGCGGATCCACTCGCTCCAGGATCCGGCATAGAGTCGCGAGCCGTGGAGACCGGCGACCTCCATCGCCAGCAGGTTGTGGCAGGCGTTCACGCCCGAGCCGCAGCTGTGGACGATGCGTGCGGGCGATCCAGCGCCGATCGCCGGGAGAAAGCGCGCTCGCAACGCCGCCGGATCGAGGAAGCGCCCGTCCGCGCCCAGGTTGCCCGTGAGCGGCAGGTTGACCGCCCCCGGGATGTGACCGGCCACGGGGTCGATGGGCTCCTGCTCGCCGCGGAAACGTTCCGGCGCGCGGGCGTCGACCACCGTCGCCCGGCCGGCCGCCAGCTCGGCCACCAGGGCATCCGTGCCGATCCAACGCCTGTCATCGGGCCTCGGGATGAGCACCCCGGGCGTGGGCCGTGGCTCATCCCGGACCAGCTCCCCGCCCGCGGCGATCCACCCCTGGAGCCCCCCGTCGAGCAGGGCCACCCGGTCGTGCCCGATCCAGCGCAGCAGCCACCAGAGCCTCACGGCGAAGGCCCCGCCCGCATCGTCGTAGACCACCGCCTGGGTGCGGGGCGTGACGCCGCAGCCGCCGAGCCACGCGGCCAGCCGGGACGGGTCCGGCAAAGGATGCCGCCCGGTCCGGGGACCGATGGGGGACGACAGATGCTCGTCCAGGTGGGCATAGAGGGCCCCGGGGAGATGGCCGCTCAGATAGGCCCGACGCCCCTGGCTCGGGTCGGCCAGCGAGAAGCGGCAGTCGAAGAGCCGCAGGTCCCGGTCCGCGGACCGGGCGATCAGGGTCCGCGCATCGATGAGGTTGGCGCCACGTGAATCCTGAATCATGGGGACACCTCCAGTCAGCCGACTGGGGCTACCGGTCTTCGCCCCGTTCACCGATTCCGGCACCGGAGGAACGGGACTCCGCGCCGTGCCGCTTTCCGCCCGTCTCCTCGGGCAGCGGCGCCGGCTGCGGCTTCGACGGAGCCTCCCGGACCTCGGGCCCCAGCAGGACGGCCAGGGGACGCGTGTAGGGACTGGCGTCCAGGCCGACCATCAGGGCCATGGTCAGCGGAACCGAGAGGAAGACACCCACGGACCCCAGCAGCCAACCCCAGAACAACAGCGACAGGAACACCGCCAGCGTGGAGATGCCCAGCCCGCGGCCCATGATCCGCGGCTCCAGGATGCTCCCGATGACCGTATTCACCGTGAGGGAGCCCAGGGCGACCAACAGGGCCGTGCCGAGATCGATCTGCACCAGCGCCAGGAGGGTCGGCGGGATGGTCATCAGCACCGAGCCCACGAAGGGGACGAAGTTGAGGACGAAGCCGAGAATGCCCCACAGCACGGCAAAATCCACCCCCAGGACGCGCAGCCAAAGGAAGAGCAGGACCGCGGTGGCCAGGCTGGTCAGGCTCTTGATCAGCATGTAGCGGTTGATGGCCTCGAAGACCTGCCGAAAGCGCCGCTTGCCCGCGTCGTCCAGATCGAAGGCGACCTTGAGCTTGGCGGGCAGACCCGGCGCCTCGAGCAGGATGAAGACCACCGCGAGCATCACCAGGGCCCCCTGGGCAAAGAGACCGCCCAGGCTCGACAGGAATCGCCGCAGCACGCCGATGGTCTGGGCGGGATCGAACACCGAGGGCATGGCCTCCCCGGTGGTGACACCGGCCGCCTCGAGCCACCCCGCGAGCTCCTGGCTGAGCAGCACCAGGCGCTCCTGATAGCTGGGGAGACTGTTGCGGAAGCCCTCGATCGCGCCGCTGGCGAGCAGGGCCAGGATGCTGCCGAGATCGAGCAGGACGAACACCACGATGACGAGGGCCAGCCACTTGGGCCAGCCGTGGCTCTGCAGCCAGCGCAGGGGCGGTGTCGCGACCACCGCGATGAAGACCGCCAGGAGGACGGGGGCGAGCACGGGCGCGGCCAGGTGCACACCCGTGATCACGATCACCAGGGCGGCGGCGACCAGCAGGGCGCGGCCCGGGGGCGTGAATCCGACATGCGTGGTCATGGCTCCCCCCGCCGCACTGGGGCTCGTTGAAGGCGGCTACAGTATGGAGGCGTCGCGCACGCTCTGGAACAGGTCGATGTCCCAGGCCACCAGGTCGCGACGCACCGCGTCGGCCCGGGCCTGGGGCAGCAGCCGCGCGAGATCCTCCCCCGAGAGCACACCGACCATCTTGCCGGGGGCAGCACGGGCATATTGCACGGAATGCCAGGCCAGGATCGCCGCCCCTACCCCGGTCGGGTAGGAGATGTAGGTGGCACCGGCGTAGGGGGACCCGAGCAGGTCCTTGTAGCGCAGATAGCTCAGGCCGACGGTCTCGATCACCGTCTGACGCTCGTTGCGGATGGTCTCGGAGATGCGAATCTCCGCGGAGGCGCAGAAGTGGGCCCGGCGGATCACACCGGAGCGCAGCAGATCCTCGATTCGCCGGGGCCGCTGCATGCCGGGGAGGATGGCCCGCACCATCGCCTCCACGGTCAGCTCCGGCTGGTCGGGCAAGGTCTGCTTGGAGAGCAGGTTGAGCTGAAAGAGGGCCTTGACCAGCTCCACCTCGGAGCCGCCGGTGTAGATCCCGATGGACGGGATCTGGGGGAAGGCGCGATGCAGCGACAGCAGCTCCTCCTGGTAGAGGGGGTACTGGCGGGTCGGCCTCGGCTCGTTGGGGAAGACGTGGTAGCGGGCCAGGCTGAAGGGATCCATGACCCGGATCAGTCCATCGCTCAGGATCCGGGGGCGTGCCGCCAGCTCCTCCAGGGCGACCACCGGGGACCAGGAGAAGACCACGGAGTCCGAGTCGATGTCCTCCAGGAGGTACAGATCGACACTCTCGATGCGCTGCCCGCTCCCCCCGGCGCCTAGGTGCCCGTGGATCGAGCGGCCGATCAGGAAGTCCGTGACCCCGGGGGAGATGCCCTGGTTGATGAGGGCGCCGACCCCCCGCTCCCGAAGCGCCGCGTCGTGCCTGTACTGGTCGAAGGCCAGGCTCTGGTCCGTGCGCTCGTTGTACATGTCCGACGCCAGATCCACCGTGTAGGCGCCCACCCGGACCCCAATCTCGATGATGGGGCTGTTGAAGTCCGGCAGGGCCGCGTTCACCAGCAGGGTCGCCCCCGCCAGCTGCGCGTCGTAGGGCGGAGTGAAGGCGAAGATGGGAGCGAAATCCGGGAGCCCGACGAAGGTGATCCGGTCGAAGTAGCGCTCGGCGTGGAAGAGTGCGTCCCGGGCCCCCTGGGGATCGATGGTGTAGACGACGAAGCGGATCGGAACGCCGTCCCGCTCGGCCAGCTCCGCGAGGCAGATCAGGATGTTGGAGCCCACGGCGCCGAGGCCGAAGAAGACGACCTTGACGGGGGCAAACGGGTCGGCAACGGGTGAGGCCTCGGACTCGGTCGGCGACATGACCATCTCCTGGATTGAATGGGTGACGACCCGGGCACCGCGGACGTGGCACCGGCGGTCGGGCTCGGATCGGCGGGCGACGGCTGCGCCTCGTCGGCCGCCTGAGCGACCAAAGGCTTCCAGGACCGGCCTCCGCATCGGGTGCGGGGCCAAAGCAACGGAGGCTTGGGCCGCTCGGGTCGACTGCCGAGCGACGATCACGGCGACCGGAGGGACCTGCCAGGCAGATCCGCCCCCGAAGCCCGCGAATCATCCGGGATGTTAAGACCGAGCCCCCGATCCCGGCAAGGCGGGGCTCGGGGACCCGGACCGGTGCGCGTGACCCGCGCACGGCGGGACCAGGCAAGCGGTGAAGCGTCCGGGGCTACCCGAGGAGACAGGAGGGGGCGCCGTGGCTCCGGCACCCGCCCGCCAGAACGCTGAGCCGGTCAGCCGTCCTGTCCCCCGACGTCGCCCCAGGGCGGAACCCGTGGGACCCGGCGGGCCCGCGCCACCACGTCCTCCAGGCTCGGGCTCCCGGGCGAGACCGGAACCGGGATGCCCCGCGCCTCCACGGCCACCTCCTTCGCCCGGGTCCAGTCCACCGCCATGGGGTCGTCACCGGCCCGCGCCTCCAGCGCCTTCTCCATGGGCTTGAGGCTCCCCTTCAGGCGCTTGGCGTCCTCGGCCAGGGGCGGATGCGCCTCGAGCAAGAGCTCGCCGTCCTTCCAGCCGGCCAGGTAGGGCTGGTTCACGATGTTGACCTTGGTTCCCTTCGGGACCTCCTGGAACAGCTCGGCGATGTCCTCCGGATACAGCCGGATACAGCCGTGGCTCACCCGCATCCCCACCCCATAGGGCTTGTTGGTGCCGTGCAGCAGATAGCTCGGCCGGCTCAGGCGCATGGCATGGGCCCCGAGGGGGTTGTCGGGACCCGCCTTGACCACGGCCGGCAGGACATCCCCCTGCTTGGCGTGCTCCCGGCGCACCGACGCCGGCGGGGTCCAGGTCGGGTTCGCGATCTTCTCGGCGATCCGCATCCGACCCACGGGGGTCCGCCAACCCTCCCGACCGATGCCGATCGGATGGGTGACCACCGCCTGGGGCTCGCCCTCCTTGGGCTTCGGGAAGTAAAAGAGCCGCAGGGAGGCGAGATTGACGACGACCCCCTCCCGCGGGGCATCCGGCAGCACGAACTGGGTGGGAAGGACCACCCGGGTCCCGGCCCCGGGGAGCCACGGATCCACGCCCGGGTTGGCCGCGACGATCTCGTCATGGCCCAGCCCATAGCGGCGGGCGAAGTCGGGAAGGGTGTCCTCATGGCGGGCAACCACCACCTGGACCGCGCCGACCACGTCCGTATTCTCATCAGGCAACAGGAAGCGGTCGCCGCGGATCGCGTGCTGGCCGGACGCGCCGAAATCCGACAGGCTGGCGCAGCCGGACAGTAGAAGGGCCCCGAGCAGCAGAAGGCTCCACGAGACGGCAAGCCTCCCTCGCCCCCTCGTCTTCGCACCGCCCCGCCCGGGGCACGCCGCCGCCCCACGCCCGGGCAGCCGCAAGGTCATCGATGATTGGTGCATCCGAATACCCCTTCTGGAGATTGGGTTGAGCCCAGCCACGGATGGCCCTCAGGGAGCCGTTGCGCGAGCCGATTGGGCTGGAATGTCAGCGGCGCCATCCTGCCCCGCCAGGCGGCGCCGCGCAAGTCGGAGATCCTTTCGCCTGGAACTCGCCGGGCCGGCGCCCTGCGCGCGCAGGAGTCGTAGGGTGGATGCCCGATAGGGCGATCCGCCATTCCGCCGGTCACCCCGATGCCAGAACCTCCAGACAAAGACCAGCGCGGTCGGCCGGCTCCGTGACCCCCGGCAAGTGGCAGAACCGCCCATCCGCGTCCCGCATGCGGGCCCCGGTCCGTTGGACGTGCTGTTACCTACCGGATATGCTTTGAGTGGCAAGCCACAGCCAGACGCACCACCGAGCCCCGCTCGACCTGCCACCGACTACGGCCGAAGCCATGCTGACTGCATACATTCAAGCCGCGATGCGGCGGGCCACCTACGAGCTGCTCCCCGACGACGAGGGATATTACGGCGAGATACCCCTATTGGAGGGCGTCTTTGCCACCGCGGCGACTCTGGAAGACTGTCGCGAGGAGCTACGCAGCGTCCTGGAAGGCTGGATCATCCTAGGCCTGTCGAT
>JBAPYD010000822.1:0-2674 GCA_049284555.1 Chromatiaceae bacterium
GGCGGCGAGCGTCAGCGCAACTGAAATCGACTCCACATAGCCGACGATAGATATCAGCAAAGCGGGCACGACTATTGCCATCCAGAGCGCCGCTTCCAGTGGAGGCATTGTGAAACTTGGCAAGCCACTGGGTACTGTGCCGACGATGCTGACTCCGCGGTCTGCGAGATCGAACTTCCATGCCGCGAGCGTGGTCACAACAATCGCGCCAACCGGACCGACTTTCGCCAGCGTATCCGCCAGACGCTCGCCGATTCCAGCTTTCATGAGAAGCGGCTTCAGACCGCCACGCACCCAGAATAGAAACACAAGCGAACCCACGCCGATTGCCGCCGTGTAGGGATTGACGTGTCCCAGATTCGGCAGCATAGTCTGAACAATTTCCACGAAGCTATGGCCGTGTGCATGGATGCCCAATACGGGTGCGATTTGTCCGGTCGCAATCTGGATTCCAGAAGCCGTAATAAACCCGGCAATAACGGGGTGACTGAGAAAGTTGGCGAGGAACCCCAGCCGCAATAGTCCCATCACAATAAGCATCAAGCCTGAAAGTACGGCCAACGCAACTGCGGCGCCGAGATACTCCGGTGTTCCCTGGGCAGCGAGCTGGCCGACCGCGGCGGCAGTCATAAGACTTGCTACCGCGACAGGCCCGACCGCGAGCGTCCGCGACGTGCCGAAAAGGGCGTAGAGAATGAGTGGCACAATCGAGGCATACAGACCAACCTGCATCGGTAAGCCAGCTAACAGTGCGTAAGCCAGCGACTGCGGTATCAGCATGAACGTGACGATTCCGGCAACCACGAGATCGGCGCTGAATGTCTTTCGAGTATATTCGGATCCCCATTCGAGAATCGGGAGGTAACGCCGTAGTTGTTTCATAATCTTCAGATGCCGGTTAGTTGCTTATTGCGTCAAGAGCTGCGTCGAAAATCTGTTTCATGCCAGCCCGTTTATCTTCTGAGTGGTACTGCTGATGCCAGCCGTTCTCCGACACCAGGTCGCTGATGGTAAAAATTGAAGACACGCTCACACCGCGGTAGGTGCCCACCGCAAAAAGTGCCGCAGCTTCCATTTCGACTGTTGCCGTACCCGCATCGCGATAGCGACGGAGATCTTCAACGGTTTCGCGATACAAAGCGTCTGTTGTCCAACTGGTACCCCGTCGCACGGGTAATCCCTTGCCTTCAAGGGCTGCGACCAGGCTTGTCGTCAGTTCGGGGCAGGCATGGGCAAAGTGGTCGGGAGGCAAGTAGTGGTGGGACGTACCCTCGTCGCGTATCGCGCGGTCGCAGATAATAATATCGCCGATGCCAAGGTCTTCCTGTAAACCACCAGCGGCACCCAGACTTACAAACCGCGTGACTCCCGATGCGATCAACTCCTCAAGTGTCATAACCGCCGTCGGCGCACCGAAACCTGCCGCTTTCATGGCCAGGACATAGGATCCACCGCGCGGCAGCAGGTAAGCGCCGGCAAGCCAGCCATCACATTCTGTGGCTCCTTTCAGCGACGTAACCCACTGCCACAGGGCTGCGTCGTAGCACACGATCGCGCCGGTGGGGATCTCGCAGGATGGCGCGAGACCAGCCAGTTGTCGCTCTTTTATGACCCCCGCAGGTTCGATGACCACCCCACCCGAGTAACACTCTTTCGGGTTCTGAACGCTCATGTTGCGGCGCTTGCCCGTTTCCCAAACCAGCCTGCGAGGACGAACGACAGCGACACCTGAACGAGAATCGCCAGGCCGCACATGACCAGTGACCGCCCGTCCAGATTCGGAATGCTCAGTGCCGTCGCGAATGCCGGCCCGCTATTTCGCGAGCAAATGCCAATGCTTAGCACACTTCTCTGGGCCATCGGCATCCCGAAGGTCGACGCGTAGGCCGCAGCTGTCAGGATAACGTAGAACAGGAGATGCGACAGGAGCGCCAGACTGCCCACTGAAAGCAGGATCCCCTTGGCATACAAGAGAACCGTCGTTGCCAGGCAAATGACCAGGGCGATAACTGAAATCTTCTTGATGTACGGGCATGCTTTCAAAGCGCTGCTCCGCGAGACCTGGTGGAACACGATTCCTATTACCAGGGGCACCAGCACCAGCATCAACAACGGCTTGCCAATGTCCCAGGAGGTCACAGAAACGCCCGAAATTAGTGCCGGCAATACGAACGGGATAAACAGGACCATCCCAAAACAGGTGAGCAGCAGGAAACCCGCCGAATATCGCAAGTCGCCTCCGGCCCGTTGCGCCAGCAGCGAGAGATAGGAAGCGCACGGCACCATGCTCATCACAACAAGGCCAATGGCATAGGGCTCATCCAAAGACAACGCGCGCGCGAGCAACCAGGCCAGCGCCGGCCCGAGTACGAATCCCCAGAGCAGCGTCAGTGCAACGAAGCGGCGGTTCCGCAATCCCACCAGGGCTTCCCGGAATTCCAGTTGCAGGCCGAGTTCCAGCAGGCTGCCGATAGTGGCGATTGAGACAGCAACTTTGAGTACCAGTAAAAGATGGTCAGTCATGTCTTGCCCTCGCCACCACTTACGCTTCGGCTTGGCCGGCCAGTTTGGCAAAAACCGGCGGCACCGCGAGCAGTCCGACAATTACGTGCAACGGGACCACCAGCAGAACCATCAGGAACATGCCCGAGGGCGGGTCCGTAATTCCAAAGAA
>JBAPYD010000823.1:0-2440 GCA_049284555.1 Chromatiaceae bacterium
AGCCCATACCGTTACGTCTCGGCCTTCGGGGCCCACCTCTTCCTTTCGGCGGACCCCAACGATGTGCGCCTCGCCCTGGATGCGGGCTGTGCGGCTGCGACGGTCCTCCCGGCGGCGTCGAGCGCGGCAGAGGCGGGCGACGGCCAGGTACGCATCGCCTTCGACGGGGATGCGGTCCTGTTCTCGGACGACTCCGAGCGTGTCTACCGTGAGCAGGGGCTCGACGTATTCAACGCCGCCGAATCTGCCGCCGCCCACGAGCCTCTATTGGATGGTCCCTTCAAGGGCCTGCTGGTCGCGATTCACCAGCTCCAGGCGCTCTTTCCGGCGGAGGACTCCCCCCTGCGAACCGCGCTGGTCACCTCCCGCGGCGTCCCGTCCCATGAGCGCGTGGTGCGGACTCTGCGTGCCTGGGGCATCCGCATCGACGAGGCCCTGTTTCTCGGCGGGCTGCCCAAGTCCCGCTTCCTCGCCGCCTTCGACGCCGATATCTTCTTCGACGACCAGGAGGTCCACTGCGAGGCTGCCCGGCTCCATGTGGCCACGGGCCACGTCCCCCATGGGGTGGCCAACGCCAGATAGAGAACCTCTCTGGGGAGGACTCTAGGCCGTCACTGAGTGGTTGGAAGGGCCTCAGGCAGCGGCGTCCGTCAGGCGCTGCGCAGCCGGCTGAGCTTGACCAGGGCGATGGCGCCGAACGGCAGGACGAGACCCAGCGCCCCCACGGTCAGCATCAGGAATCCGAGCTCCGAGTAGTCCGCCGGGGCCGTGACGGCGCCCGTGGCTCGGTCGGTCACCTCGCGGGTCACGGTGAAGATCTGGTTCAGATACTTGGTGCCGAGCTGCCCGAGGGAGAGGGCCAGATTCGTGAATGACGCCATCACGGCGAAGAAGGTGGCCTTGAGATGGGCGGGCGCCGAGTTGGCGATCCACGCCAGCATGGGAATCATGGCCACCTGGCCCAGGGGGGACTCGATTGCGGTGTCGACCAGGGCGATGAAGCGGGCGTCCACCACGCCCCCCGTGTGGGCCGCGGTCCATTCGTGCAATCCGTAGTACATGCCGATGATGGGGAGGCTCAGCAGGGTCCCCAGGATGGTCAGGAAACCAACGATGTAGGCGATCGAGTGGTCGGCCATGAAGCGGCGGAAGATGAACATCCCGAAGAGGGCCATGGCGCTGCCGATCAGCGACAGGATGGACAGGAACTGCTGATCGAAGGCGAGCTCGTCGATCATCCACCAGGTCTGGCCGGCGCCGGGGGAGGGGATGGCCCGAAACACGAAGATCACGATGGCCGTTCCCAGGAGCACCCGCTGGGCCTCTGGCTCCAGTTCCCGCAGGAGCCGGGACATCAGGAAGGCCACGATGGTCAGGGAGCCGCCGAAGACGATCTCCTCGTTTAAGGGGACCTCGCCCAGTCCCATGGCCAGGGTGAAGGTCACGAACACCAGGCTGCCGCCCAGGATCCACCAGTTGGGCCGCGTCTGCTCGGCGTGTCCGTGAACGAGGCGCTCCGCGGCTGTCTTGTCGTGACCGAGGGACCTCAGCCGGCGCAGCTCCCGTGCCTTGAGCAGCCCCCCCAGCAGGACGCCGGAGACGGAGGCCACCGGGATCAGGAGGGCGAGCTCGTAGATGCGGATGTAGGTGGCGAGCTTCTGGGCCTCGTCCATCGCCTCCACGTCCCGGAACAGGAAGACGTTGAGCACGGCCACCAGGACGCCGCCGCCGATGATGGCGACCCTTCCCAGGGTCTGCATGGTGGTGTGCATCAGCCGCCGCGTCTCGGGCGCGAAGGGTCGTCCCGTCTCGTCCAGCGCCGGGACCGCCTCCACCGTCATGGCGTCCGCCACCACGTCCTGCACCACATAGCCCGTGGGGGCCAGCAGGACGCTGAGCACGTACCAGGCCTCCACGGGCATCAGCGCCGCCATGGACTCCGGGCGCCCGAGCAGGCCCAGCATGATCAGCAGGCTGGCGGCGATCAGCCCCGCCCCCAGATAGACCAGGGCCCCCTTGTAGCGCCAAACCAGGTCCACCAGGTGCCCGAGAGGCATCTTCAGGGTCCAGGGGATCATGGCCCAGAAGGCGAGGGCCGCCAGGAATTCCGCCGAGAGCCCCAGATAATCCTTGACGAAGAAGGTCCCGACGATGGCGGTGAGGCCGGAGACGCCCGCCGCCAGATAGACCATCAGGGGGGGTAGATAGGAGAGTCGCAGCTCCCGCCCCAACTCGAGGACGGTGCGGTCGAACCACTGGTAGGCGCGTGCGAGCATGGCTCGCAAGATTAAGGCCGCGGAGGCCGCATTACAAAGGCTGTCGAGACCAGGGCCGAGGGGTCGGCCAGGACTGACGGAGGCACAGGCGCTAATCGCCGCGCCAGGGGGCGCTCAGGGTCGGGCCGGCGAGCCGTGCCTCCCCAAGGCGGCACGGCTCGCGC
>JBAPYD010000824.1:0-2302 GCA_049284555.1 Chromatiaceae bacterium
CCATCAAGACCTTCGACAACAAGGACATGGTGGTGCCCAACAACAAGATCTGGAGCGACGTCATCACCAACGCCACCGCCGTGGACACGCGGCGCGTCGACATGGAGTTCGGCATCGGCTACGGCGACGACATCGACCGGGCGCAGGCCATCCTCGAAGAGATCGTCTCCGCACATCCCAAGGCGCTCAAGGACCCCCCGCCCACGATCCGCATGAACACCCTCGCGGACTCGTCGGTGAACTTCATCTGTCGGCCCTGGGCCAAGACCGCCGACTACTGGGACGTCTACTGGGACGTCACCAAGGCGGTCAAGCAACGCTTCGACGCCGAGGGGATCGGCATCCCCTTCCCGCAGCGCGACGTCCATCTCTACATCGAGGGCGGGGCTGGGAAAGAGAGCATGCCCGAGCTGGCCAAAGGGGGGACCGGGTCCCGCGGCGCCAACCCGCAGCCCCTGGAGCTCGACGACAAGGAGCAGCCGGAGGGCGGCTGAGGGCCTGTGAAGCGGTCGCCGAGCTGCAGGTCGGCATGGGCTTGATTGGCCGGCCGCCACGCCCGATTCACGTCACAGTCCCGCGGTGGAGACCAGACATCTGACGCCCCGGGCCCTGCTGAGCGGCGTGCTGCTCGGGGGCCTGCTCACCCCCTGCAACATCTACTCGGGGCTCAAGATCGGGTGGTCCTTCAACGTCTCCATCATCGCCCTGCTCATCGCCTCCGGATTCTGGGCCACGACCGCGCGGCTGAGGCTGGGGCGGCCCTTGTCCCCCTGGGAAGGCAACATCACCCAGACGACCGCCTCGTCGTCCGCCAACATCATCTCCGGCGGGCTGGTGGCCCCGATCCCGGCCCTCGCGATGCTCTCGGGATCCAACCTGCCACCGGGGGATCTCGTGGCCTGGGTGTTCGCGGTGAGCTTTCTGGGCATCTGGGTGGCCTGGTACCTGCGCGAGTCCCTGATCCTGCGCTCGGGCCTGGCCTTCCCCACCGGACGGGCGACCGCCGAGACCCTGCTGGAGGTCTTCGGCGCGGGGCGTGAGGCGGCCCTGAAGCTGCGGGTGCTCCTCGGAGGGACGGCACTCGCCGCCTCCCTGAAGTGGCTGGACGGGGGCTGGCTCAGCCTGCCGCGCCCGAGCCTGGGATTCACGCTGCCCGCCGGCGGCGCCCTTGCCGGCCTCGGCGGCATCAGCGCCAAGAACCTGACCTTCACGCTGGACCCCTCCCTGATGCTCGCGGGCTTCGGGGCCATCATCGGCTTCCGGGCCGGAATCTCGCTCCTGCTGGGCGGCATCCTCTCCTGGGGGATCCTCGGTCCCTGGGGACTGACCTTGGGGATCATCGCCCCGGGACCGGACGACCCGGCTCTGAGCTGGTTCCCCTCCATGGTGGAGTGGCTGCTGTGGCCCGGCGTATCCCTCATGGTCGCCTCGGCCCTTACGCGGTTCCTGCTTCGCGGCTTCACGGAGCGGCTCGCGATCAGGGAGGCCGCGCCAGCCACCGAGGACAAGGGCGGCGCCCTCGCGCGTCTGATCGGGCTCACCGTGGCCAGCACCCTGGTGGTCGTAGCCCAGGTGGTCATCTTCGACATCCACTGGGTGATCGCGGCGCTCGCGGTGCCCATCGCCTTCCTGCTGGCGATGGTGGCCTCCCGGGTGGTCGGCGAGACCGGCATCCCGCCGATCGGGGCCATCGGCAAGGTGTCCCAGCTCGGGACCGGGCTCACCGCCCCCGGGGAGATGACGGCCAACCTCGTCGGGGCCAACGTGGCGGGGGGCGCC
Organism: Chromatiaceae bacterium; assembly: GCA_049284555.1. Taxonomy (GTDB): domain Bacteria; phylum Pseudomonadota; class Gammaproteobacteria; order Chromatiales; family Chromatiaceae; genus Thiodictyon. Next base: position 1,780 of record JBAPYD010000824.1, read on the forward strand.
GCGGGTCAGAGCGCGGACCTCCTGAACGACTTCAAGGTCGGCCACACCATCGGCGCGCCGCCCCAGCCCCAGGTCGTGGCCCAGTTCTTCGGCATCCTCACCGGCAGCCTGGTGGGCAGCCTGGTCTATCTGCGTCTGATCCCAGACCCCGCGTCGATGCTGATCACCGAGGAATGGCCGGCGCCCGCCGTGGCCACCTGGAAGGTGGTGGCCGAGACCCTGAGCCATGGCCTGGGATCCATCCCCAGCAGCGCACTCGCCGCCGTGGCCATCGCGGGGTCCGTCGGCATTCTCGCCTCCGCCCTGGAGCACTGGCGCAAGCCCCGCTGGCTGCCCAGCATGCCGGCCCTGGGCCTCGCCATGGTGATCCCCGCCTCGCTGTCGATCACCATGTTCCTGGGCAGCCTGGTCGCCCTGGCCCTCGCGCGATGGCGCCCGACCCTGGCCCAGCGGTTCGTGATCGCCGCCGCCTCGGGGCTCATCGCGGGCGAGAGCCTGACCGGGGTGCTCCGTGCCCTGATGG
>JBAPYD010000825.1:0-3978 GCA_049284555.1 Chromatiaceae bacterium
CTATGCCAAGTGCGTCGGGCTCGCCTTCCAGATCCAGGACGACATCCTGGACGTGGAGGGCGACAGCGCCACCCTTGGCAAGACCGCCGGGCGCGACCTGGCGCTGGACAAGGCCACGTATCCCTCCATCGTCGGGCTCGCCGAGGCAAAGGAGCTGGCGGCCACGCTCATCGCGGATGCCCTCTCGGCCCTCGAGACCTTCGGAAGCCGGGCGGGGCCCCTGCGCCGGATGGCCGAGTCCCTGGTCGGGCGCACCGCCTAGAAAACCGCCGATTTATGGCGGTTTCCGTCCGGACCAGGGGTGAGCGGCGAGTGCGCGCAGCTGCTCACGGGCTGGCCAGCCCCGGGCCGGGATGATCCAATGCCGGGATGGCATCGGATCGGCATCTCCCTGGGAAACCGCTCGCCCGATGCCATCCCGGCGTTCCTCCACCCGCCCTCTCGGGGTGGGTCCCCGTACGGTGGGAGGCGCCGAGAAGGTTTTTCGCATCCCAGGCGAGCCATCCATGGGGCGCCGGGTTTGCCTCGCCCTGATTCAGGACGGATAATTAGCGATTCGCCACATACCGATCCTGACCCTTCAATCGCCAACCGTTCGGTTGTCTTGCCGCCTTTGGATACCCAGATTGGCGGGAGTCGAGATCCAAGCCCCCCGAGGACCGCACCCCATGGAGCAAGCGCTAGAAGCAGATTGCTGCGCAGCCACCGGCATCGCCGATGTCCAGGGCAGTGCGGACACCCGACGCATCGCCATCGACAAGGTGGGAATCAAGGACATCCGCCACCCGGTGCGCGTCAAGGATCGGGGCGGCGTGGAGCAGCACACGGTCGCGACCTTCAACATGTACGTCTACCTGCCCCACAACTTCAAGGGGACGCACATGTCGCGCTTCGTGCAGATCCTGAACCTCCAGGAGCGGGAGCTCTCCGTCGGGTCGTTCAAGGAGATGCTCGCGGAGATGTCGCGGCGTCTGGAGTCGGAGGCCGGCCACATCGAGATGCGCTTCCCCTTCTTCGTCAGCAAGCGCGCCCCGGTCACCGGGGTGGAGAGCCTGCTCGATTACGAGGTGACCTTCATCGGCGAGATCCGCCACGGCCACCCCTGCCTGGACATCAAGGTGGTGGTGCCGGTCACCAGCCTCTGCCCCTGCTCCAAGGAGATATCGGCCTACGGGGCCCACAATCAGCGCTCCCACGTGACGGTGCAGGTACGCACCCGCGGCTTCATGTGGATCGAGGAGCTGATCGAGCTGGTGGAGCGGGAGGCCTCCTCGGAGCTCTACGGGCTCCTCAAGCGGCCGGACGAGAAGTACGTGACCGAGCGCGCCTACGACAACCCCAAGTTCGTGGAGGACCTGGTGCGGGACGTGGCCAAGCGGCTCAACGAGGACGAGCGGGTCGCGGCCTACGTGGTGGAGGCGGAGAATTTCGAGTCCATCCACAATCACTCCGCCTACGCCCTGATCGAGCGGGACAAGGAGGCGGAGGCGCGGATCGCCGAGGCATCCCTGGGCGACTAGCGGTCGCCACCAGCGTCTCCGACCCGGCTCAACGCGACGCCGATCACTCTCGCCGGATCCTTCCCCGCCGAACGCCCTGACGCGGGCGTTGGATCGGATCAGTGCCCGCCGCCCTTGAGGGCGTTGACCATGCCCTCGATCGTCACCTTGGCATCACCGAACACCAGGGACGTGTTCTCCTGGTAGAAGAGCAGATTGTCGACCCCTGAGTAGCCCGGGCGCATGGAGCGCTTGAGGAAGTAGACCTGGCGCGCCTTGCCCGCGTCGAGGATCGGCATCCCGTAGATAGGGCTCGACTTGTCCTGCCGGGCGGCGGGGTTCACCACGTCGTTGGCGCCCACCACCAGGGCCACGTCGGCGGTCTGGAACTCGGGGTTGATCTCGTCCATCTCGTGGACGTGGTCATAGGGGATGTCCGCCTCTGCGAGCAGCACGTTCATGTGTCCCGGCATGCGGCCGGCCACCGGATGGATGGCGAATTTCACCTCCACGCCCCGGGCCTCCAGCAGCTCCATCAGCTCCTTGAGCGCGTGCTGGGCCTGGGCCACCGCCATGCCGTAGCCCGGGACGATGATCACCTTGCCCGCGTCCTCCATCCAGTAGATGGCGTCCTCCACGGAGGCGGACTTGACCCCCTGCTGGGCCGCCTGGGCCCCGGCGCTGTCGCCGCCCTCGTCGCCGGATCCGAATCCGCCGAACACCACGTTGATGATCGAGCGGTTCATGGCCTTGCACATGATGTAGGAGAGGATGGCACCGGAGAAGCCGACCAGGGCCCCGACGATGATCAGCAGGTTGTTGTGCAGGGTGAAGCCGGTCGCCGCCGCGGCCCAGCCCGAGTAGCTGTTCAGCATGGAGATGATCACCGGCATGTCCGCGCCGCCGATGGGGATGATGAGGGTCACGCCGAGGACCAGGGCGATCAGGGTCATGATGGACAGGGAGGCGACACTGCCGGTCATGGCGAAGTGTACCGCCAGCCCCAGGGTGGCGACACCGAGGGCGGCGTTCAGGGCGTGCTGGCCGGTGAATTTCACGGGCTTGCCGCTGATCAGGCCCTGGAGCTTTCCGAAGGCGATGACGGACCCGGTGAAGGTGATCGCACCGATGACGATCCCCGCCGAGAGCTCCGCCATCATCACGGCGCCCGGGTCGGGGGTGTTGATGAAGGTGCCGATGGCCACCAGCACCGCCGCCAGGCCGACGAAGCTGTGCAGGGCCGCCACCAGCTGGGGCATGGCCGTCATCTGGATGCGCAGGGCCACGACGGTTCCGATCACCGCCCCGGCGGCGACGCCCGCGATGATGAATCCGTAGGAGCGGACCTCCCCGCCGAGCAGGGTCGCGGCCACGGCGATCGCCATCCCGAGCATCCCGTAGAGGTTGCCCCGGCGCGCCGAGGCGGGATGGGTCAGGCCCTTCAGGGCGAGGATGAACAGGACCGCGGAGACCAGATAGGCCAGGGCCTGGGCGTTAGCCGAGAGTGTCATCGGGGATCCTTGTCGTCAGGGTGAGGATGTCGCGGTGGCGGGGCGGATGGCGCCGCCGCGCCGGAAGATCGCGTCGGGGCGACGCTCCTACGCCTTGGGCTTCTTCTTGAACATGGACAGCATGCGATGGGTGACCAGGAAGCCGCCGAAGACGTTGATGGAGGCGAGCAGCACCGCGACGAAGCCGATCAGCTCGGTGGCGGTGCCGGCCTGCTCGGCCCCGGCGACCAGCAGGGCCCCGACGATCACGATGCCCGAGATGGCGTTGGTCAGGGCCACCAGGGGGGTATGCAGGGAGGGGGTGACCCCCCAGATGACGTAGTAGCCGATGATGCAGGCGAGCACGAAGACATAGAGCGCCACCAGCGATACGGTCATGTTCTCGACTCCTGTTGGTTGGGCCCGCGACTGCCAGGGGCCCCGCGCCGACCATGAAGGGGGCTAGCCCACCAGCATGGCCTTGGTGATGTCGTCCTCGGCCAGGTCCTTGAGGACCGGACCGCTGTCCCCCCGATCGAACATGATGTCGATCAGGTTGGCCAGGTTCCGGGCGTAGAAGGCGCTCGCGTCCGCGGCCACCAGGGACGGGTAGTTGGTGTGCCCGACCAGGATGACCCCGTGCCGCTCCACCACCTCATCCGCCACGGTCAGGGGGCAGTTCCCCCCGCTCGCCGCCGCCAGATCCACGATCACCGAGCCGGGCCGCAGACGCTGTACCACCTCCTCGGTGACCAGCACGGGGGCAGGACGGCAGGGGATCAGGGCGGTCGTGATGATCACGTGGGCCTTGGCCAGCTCGTCCCCGAGGGCCGCCTGCTGCCGTGCCTTGGCCTCGGCCGAGAGCTCCCGGGCATAGCCGCCCTCCCCCGCCCCGCTCTCCCCGAGATCGAGGTCGATGGGCTTGGCACCGAGAGACAGGATCTGCTCCCGGGTCTCGGGGCGCACGTCGTAGCCGTAGACCTCGGCCC
>JBAPYD010000826.1:0-3894 GCA_049284555.1 Chromatiaceae bacterium
TGCCGCGAATTTCACCCGTGTCTTCGGACGGAGGATCGCCCTGGGGCTATTCCTGACCGGGCTCCTGGTGCTCAGCTATCAGGTCCTGCGCCTGTTTCTGGTGCCGGTGGCCTGGGCCATCATCCTGGTCTACGTGACCTGGCCCCTGCATCGACAGCTGTGCCGCTGGCTTGGGGCTCGCCCCGCGACAAGCGCGGTCCTCATGACCCTGTTCCTCGCCCTGGCCTTCGGGCTGCCGCTCCTATGGGTCATCCTGGTACTGCGCGACGAGGTGCCAGCCGCCCATCAGGCCCTGGTCGTGTTTCTCGCGGGCGGCGCCGATGCCCTGCCGCGCGAGTTGGCCCATCTGCCCTGGATCGGGCCCGAGCTCGAACGCCTTCTCGAGCTCTCCGCCGAGGACCCCATGGCACTGCGGGCCCAGGTACTGCAGTGGGTCAAGCCGTGGGCGGAAGAATCCCTGCGGGTCCTGGGGGACATCGGATTCACGGCGTTCAAGTTCGGCTTCGCCCTGCTGACCGCCTTCTTCCTCTATCGGGACGGCGAGTCCCTGCTGGCCCAGGCGGGGCGCCTGTTCGCCGGACTCCTGGGGCCCCGGGCGGAGCACTACCTGAGGGCCGTTGGCGACACCACGCGCGCGGTGCTGTACGGGCTGGTTCTGACCGCCCTGCTCCAGGGCGCCCTGGCGGGGCTCGGCTACTGGGCGGCCGGGGTGCAGGCCCCGGTCCTGCTCGGGGTGGTAACGGCCATCTTCGCCCTGGTCCCCTTCGGGACCCCCCTGATCTGGGGAGCCGTCAGTGCCTGGCTGGTGTTCTCCGGCCAGACCTGGGAGGGGGCGGGACTCGCGGCGTGGGGAGGGCTGGTCGTCAGCCAGATCGACAACCTGTTCCGGCCCCTGGTGATCAGCAGCGCCACCCGGATCCCCTACATCCTGGTGCTGTTCGGGGTCCTGGGGGGCATCTCCGCCTTCGGCCTGGTGGGCCTCTTCCTGGGACCCATCGTCATCGCCGTGCTGCTCGCCGTCTGGCGGGAATGGGTGCATGAGCATCCGCCCCTTGCGACGGCCGCAACGCCCACCGATTTATCGCGGGACGAACCCGCGGAGCCTAGACAGGAGCAACCCCATCGATGACCGCATTTCCCGATCGCGAGGAGCAGATCCGCCGCGTCCATGCCGCCTTCATCCGTCAGGTGGTCGAGACCTGCCAGGGGCTGGAACGACGTCCGGCCTTCGAGCAGCTCGTCACCACGGCCGAGCAACAGGGCTGGACCAACCTGGGCCGCGCCTTGAGACGGATCGCCGAAGGTGAGCGTTCCGTGGGGGCGCTGGGCGGTCTCGACGAGGAGGATCGCGTGATCGCCGAATCCGTCTTGCTGGGGATCCAGGACCCGACCACCCTGCCGGACCCGGCCCGCGGCCAGGACCCCGCCCTGGCGGCCCCCGGTCTGGCCCACATGATCCACGCCGCCGGCACCAGTCCAGAGGCCCTGATGCTCATCGGCAACATGGCCGATCAGATGAGCCGGGCCGGCGGCAGCCTGGCCCGCCTGGCCGCGGTGATCCGCCCCCTGATCGACGGGGAGCGGGATGCGGATCGCCTGTGCCGCGGGATGGACGCCCAGGGCACCCAGCTGGTGCTGGACATCCTGCGGGAGCTGGGCCAGCTCGAGACCCATTGAGATCGGCAGCCCCGGCAAGCCCCTCGGGGCTCCCGCGCCCAGTCCTGCCGATTTGCTCTCCCGCGCCTCGTCGGTCAGGCCCCCCTCACCTCAGGCGCCGTGCATCCCCCGGGGCAATGGGGCTTGCGCAACGGCGCCTTCGCCCACCTGCACGAGGACCTGCACGCCGGGCGGCAGTACCTCCACCGCCGCGCCGGAGGCGATGAGCTGATCCGCCTCCATGACATCGAGGACCGCGCTCAGGACCTCGGGGTCCCGCTGGGCGATGGCGTTGAGCGCATCGCCCACCACCTCGGGACGGGCCGCGGCCGCCTCGGCCATCTTCTGGGAGACCTTGTACGCGGTCTGGCTCTTGATCAACCCGACCCGGTTCTCGCCGTCCTGCTTCATCGCGCTGGTAACCTGGACGAGGCGCTTCACCACCTTCTCGGTGATGTTGTCCACCATCTGCCGGTCGGTGAAGGCCACCTTGCGGATATAGACGGAGCCGAGCTGGTAGCCCCACTTCTCCGAGAGGGGGGAGACCGTGGCCCGCACCTGGTGACTGAGCTGATGGCGGTCCTCGAGCATCTTGTCCATCTCCAGGTTGCTGAGGGTGGAGATCGTGGAGCTGGCCACGTTGGCCTGGAGTGACCCATCCGGGTTGGCGTTGGTGAAGAGATAGGCAACCGGGTCGCTGACCCGCATCTCGTACCAGATGCCGACCCCCATGGGAGTCCCCTCCTCGGAGTTGACCATCAGGTCCCGCAGGTAGTACTGGCGAAGGGCCGTGCTCACCAGGTGACGCTTGCCGAACCAGGGGACCAGGAGGGCCTTGAGGCCGAAATGGGCGATGGGGAAGCGCAGGCCCGCCTCGTCGATGGTGCCGAGCACCCTGCCGAACAGGGTGTAGACCTGGGCCTCACACTCGCGAACGATGGTGTAGAGACCGAGACGGCCGGCGAGTCCGAGCACCACCGGAATGGACAGCAGTCCGGCGATGAGGGCGACGAGGGGGGCGGCGGGGTCGTTGAGAAACATGGCTGTACCCTCCTCAGATGGGCCGACCGCTGATCTGCAGGATGCGCCGTGCGTTGCGCAGCAGGGGGATGCGCATGTTGCGCACGTAGGCCTGCAGGGCCTCGCTCCCGCCACCGGACTTCACCTGCGCCAGGGTCTCCGCCAGCTCCCTCAGGGGAGCCACCTCCGCCTGCGCGTTGTTCGTGGCGATGTCCACCGCCCGCTTGCTGAGGGTGATCTGCTGCTCGGCGTCCGCCCTGGCCGTGCTGATGTCCGCCGCCACCTGGTTGCGGGTGCTGTTGATCGCGGAAAGGGCCCGGTCGACCTCCGTGGGAGGATCGATCTGGGTGATCAGGGCCGCGTCCAGCTCGATTCCGTAGCGGCTACCGGTGGTGTGGCACTGCTGCTCCATGTAGTCGTTCAGGAGGGGAAGGTTCTTGCGCAGGTCGTTGATCGAAACCCCCTCGGACAGGTCCGCCGCGGTGCTGGAGGCGCCGTCCGGCTCCGCGTCCCCAAGCAGTCGCTGCCCCTTGGGGTCCGAGAAGTTGGCGATCCGTTCCCTCAGGACCGAGATGAAGTACCCCATGACGTGCTGCAGGGGATCATCCACCCCGAAACAATAGGCATAGAGGTTGTTCTCGGAGACCCGGAAGCGGATCTGGCCGTTGACCCCGGTGGTGAGGTTGTCCTTGGTCACCGCCTCGATGGTGTCCTGGCGCTTGGTGGGGTCCCACGTGAGGTCGAGGGCCTGGGTGGCGACGTCCACCTTGTGGACCGCCTGCCAGGGCCATTTGAAGTAGGGACCGCCGGGAACGATGACCTGCAGGCGCGGGAACTGGTAGCGGGAGCGCTCCTCCTCGTTCATCGAGAGGTCCGCCACCAGCTGGTCACCCAGCCGCCGGGCGCGCCCGAAAGAGGTGATCACCGCCCGCTCGTTGGGCTTGACGGTGTAGAAGGCACGGATGATGACGCGGTAGATGCAATAGGCAAGCAGGCCAAGCAGGAAAGCGGTGAGGACCATCGGGGGCTCCAGACGCGAGGGGATGCGCCCTCACCTTATCACCCCCGGGAGCCGGTGGCAGGATCTCGGTCACGCCGGCAGACCCCGCCGCGGAAAGCGGCCGGGGCCACCGAATCATCAGTTGGACACAGGCACCGACAAGGAAGGGATCTCCTCCGGGGTGTCGTGCCGACGGCGCGACCGGGTCGGCCGGACCC
>JBAPYD010000827.1:0-7198 GCA_049284555.1 Chromatiaceae bacterium
GACCAGGGAGGCGCAGTGCAGGAGCTCGATCGCTGCCGCCGCCGCATCCGTGGTCTCCGGGTCACCGTCGCCGCAGGCCCAGGCGACGGCAAGACACAGACGCGGTCTCACCCGGGCCCCACCTGGAAAGACGGCGTATCGCAGGGCCTGGGCCAACCCCGGCGGGCAAGCAGGTGCGGCAGCCCGCAGCACGGCCGACTCGAGGGCCCGTTCGATGCGTACGCTGGGATCCATGGTCACCCCCTGAAATTATGGGTGTATCTGTAGTTTCATCTTGACACACAACTGTGTCATGTAAAATAGACACCCAAGCCCACTGCGTCAATGGAAACTCAACGATGTCCCCGACCTCATCCCGCCGCGGGCCCAAGAATCGGGTGCTGATTATCGGAGCCGGGATGGGGGGGCTGGCGGCCGCGATCGGTCTGGCCGCACGGGGTCTCGATGTGGAGGTCTTCGAGCGCGCCCATGCCCCCGGAGGCAAGATGCGGCAGGTCCAGGTCGCGGATGCCTGCTTGGACGCCGGCCCCACGGTCTTCACCATGCGCTGGGTCTTCGATGAGCTGTTCGCCGCCGCGGGCACCTCCGCGCGTGCTCACCTCGGTCTAAAGCAGGTCGACACCCTGGCCCGACACGCCTGGAGCGACGGGAGCCGGCTCGATCTGTTCGCGGATCGGACCCGCGCCGCCGAGGCCATCGGCGCCTTCGCCGGGCCCGCGGAGGGACGACGCTATCGGGACTTCTGCGCCGAGGCCCGGGCCATCTACCAGACGCTCGAGGGGCCCTTCATTCGGGACCACCGCCCATCGCCGGTGGGCCTGGTTCAGCGGGTCGGCCCGGGCGGTCTGGGGGATCTCTGGCGCATCAAGCCCTTCTCGACCCTATGGGGGGTCTTGAGCAAACGGTTCCGGGACCCGCGCCTGCGCCAGCTCTTCGGGCGCTACGCCACCTATGCCGGCTCGTCGCCCTTCCTGGCCCCGGCCACCTTGATGCTGATCGCCCACGTGGAGCAGGAGGGGGTCTGGCTGGTGGAGGGCGGCATGCATCGACTCGCCCAAGTGCTCGCCGATATCGCCCAAGGGCTGGGAGCCCGCCTGCATTTCGGCGCCCCGGTCGCGGAGATCCTGGTGGAGGGGGGACGTGCCCGGGGAGCCCGGCTGGCCTCCGGTGACCTCGTGGCGGCCCCGACCCTGATCTTCAACGGCGACGTCGCCGCCCTCGCCACGGGGGTGCTCGGAGAAGGGGTACGGCGGTCTGTCCCGCCCGTGGACCCGGCCTCCCGCTCCCTGTCGGCGATCATCTGGAATCTGGTCGCGGAGACCGAAGGGTTTCCCCTGCTGCGCCATACCGTGTTCTTCTCCGGGGACTACCGGGCCGAGTTCGACACCATCTTTCGCGACGGGCGCCCCCCAGGGGAGCCGACCGTCTACATCTGCGCCCAGGACCGGGATGACCAGGGGGAGTGGCCAGCGGGGAAGCCCGAGCGGCTGCTGTGCCTGATCAATGCCCCGGCCCTTGGGGACTCGAAACCACTGCTTGCCAGCGAGGTCGAGCAATGCGCCGAACGGACCTTCTCCCTCCTCACCCGCTGCGGCCTTCAGGTCCAGCGCAGCCCCCACCTCAGCCAGGTGACCACGCCGACCGGCTTCTCGGAGCTGTTTCCGGCCACGGGTGGGGCCCTCTACGGCCAGGCCAGCCACGGCTGGAAGGCCTCCTTCAGTCGACCGGGGTCCCGCAGCGCGATTCCGGGACTCTACCTGGCGGGCGGCAGCACCCATCCGGGGGCGGGGGTCCCCATGGCGACCCTCTCGGGGCGACTGGCGGCCTCCTGTGTCCTGGCGGACCTCGGTTCGACTTGAGGGTCCCCCCGGGGGGCTATTGCTGGTGGTACCTGGACGGCCTGAGCGACGACGGACGCTTCGGGATCACCCTGATCGCCTTCGTGGGAAGCGTCTTCTCGCCCTACTACGCGTGGGCGCGCCGTCGGGGTCGGGCGGACCCGAGGAATCACTGCGCCCTGAACGTCGCGCTCTATGCGACGGGGGCCGCCGGACCCCGCCGCTGGACCCTCACGGAGCGGGGCCGACAGGCCCTTGAGACGACCGAGAGGCGCCTGGGCATCGGACCCAGCGCCCTGACCTGGGATGGGCAGGGCCTGACGGTGGAGATCGACGAGCGGGCGGCGCCCCTCCCCCACCCCGTCCGGGGGCAGGTCCGCCTCTACCCCTTCGCCATTACCGAGCGGGACTTCGTGCTCGACGGACCGGCGGGGGACGGGCGCCACGGCTGGTGGCCCATCGCCCCCCGGTCCCGGATCGAGGTCGAGATGCACGCGCCACGCCTCGCCTGGAGGGGGACGGGCTACTTCGACATGAACGCGGGCAGCGAGCCCCTGGAGCGCGGATTCCACTCCTGGGACTGGTCCCGGGCCGACGGAGACGGGGCCAGCCTGATCCTCTACGACACCCGGGGCAGCGACGGCACGAGCCGCGCCCTGGCGCTGCGGGCGGACGATCAGGGCCGCGTCGAGGACTTCGCACCCCCCCCGTCCTCGCCTCTGCCGAAGACGGCGATCTGGCGGGTCCAGAGAGCCACGCGATCGGATGTGGACGGGCCCGCGCGGGTGTCGCGGACCCTGGAGGACACCCCTTTCTATGCACGCTCCATGGTGCATTCTCGGCTCCGCGGGCGACCGGTCCTCGCCATGCACGAGAGCCTGAGCCTCGAGCGTTTCGCCTCTCCTTGGGTCCAGGTCCTACTGCCCTTCCGAATGCCGCGCGTGAGCTGGTAGGGCCCTCAATGGCTGCCGGCGCCGTCGGAAGGCCGGCGGGTCGAGTACCAGAGCAGATGCTCCAGGAGCTCGGTGGTGCGGTCCACCGAGGCCTGGATACTTTCCAGCATCTCCGGGACCCGATCGAGGTCGGGACCGTCGGTGATCTCCAGGGCGGCGAGCTGGGCGTTGCCGACGAGGCTTGCCAGCAGGTCGCGCCGCCTCAGATCCCCCGTGTGCTCGAGGGGCCGGGCCACCATCCGATGTCGCTCGACGACGCTCACCTGAAAGCGGCGCCGAGCCTCTTCCGCCGCCTTGCGATCCCCCAGGTCGGTCAGCAGGAGGACGAATCCCAGGGCCACGTCCGGCGAGGACAGGACCGGGTCCCCCCGCACCATGAAGGGTCGGCCGGCGAGCGGACCCGCCGCCAGCTGGACCTCGCCACGCCAGATCTGGCGGCGCGCCATGAGCTGATCGAGATTGGCCGCCACCTCGCTGCGATTCCGGAACAGGGCCGGGAGGTCCGCGAGACCGCGAGGCCAAGGCCCGACGGCCAGCAACGCATCGAACGCCTCGTTCGTCACGACGATGGCACCGTCCGCATCGGCGATCACCACGGGTTGCGCGGACTGTCTGACCTTGCCGCTGATCTCGATGAGCTGGTTGCGGGCGATCAACACCCGTAGGGACCTGAACTGCTGGATGACGTCCGCCACGGACTCCCCGATCAGACGTCCGGTGGTCAGGTCGTCCGGGGTCCAGGGGTCCGAGGTGCCCTCTACCAGCTGATACCACTTGGCGAAGGAGCGGCGCGGCGAGAGCTGGCTCGGGTCGTCGCCGAGCTCTACGGCCTTGTACGGGTTGCCCCCCCAAGTGAGGGTGTGCACCCGCTCCGGGCGGAACCACACGAGATACTCCCCGGCGCAGCTCGACAGGGGTACCGCCAGGAGACCGCTGACCTCCGGTCCCAGATCCGCGAAGGCGGGTGCATCCGCCCCCAGGGAGGACGTGGCCACCAAGCCACCCTTGCCGCGCTCGTCGAGCCAGTCCCCGATGGCCCTGAGCCGCTGGGTCCCCGGGACGCTGCCGGCCGTGCGCGTGCGACCATCGCACAAGAGGGCCGCACCCGAGGCGGACAGGGGCTGGAGCAGGGCCTGGGGATTGTCGAATAAGGCGTGCTCCCAATCACCGCTGCGGGAGATCGCGTCGATCATGCGCTGCTCGAGGCGTCGCACCGAAAGCTCTGCCTGGGTCTGGGCAAAGCTCTGGAGGGCGGCGATCCTGGTGGACACCGCCTCGGCCAGAAGCTCACTGGCCACCCGCAGCTCGTACTGGGTGGAGCGCGGGCTGTAGTGGTGGCAGGAGATCAGCCCCCAGAGACGCCCGCCCACCAGCAGGGAGGCCACCAAGGTGGCGGACACCCCCATGTTCTTGAGGTACTGGATGTGGATGGGGGACATGCTGCGCAGGTAGCACAGGGACATGTCCAGATGCTCACCGGTGGCGGGGCAGCGCCGGGGCGTCAGGGGGACCGGACGGTACTCCACGTCCTCCAGGACCCGGATGCGGTTGCGCACATAGAGCCTACGGGCTATCTGCGGGATATCGCTGGCGGGGTAGCGGTTACCCAGTAACGGCTCCAGCTCCGGCTCCCGTGACTCCGCGAAGACCTCACCGTGGCCCTGCTCGTCGAAGCGGTAGACCATGACCCGGTCATAGCCGAGCAGCTCCTTGAAGATTCGCGCGCTCTCATCCGCGAGGACGCCCAGGGAGGCGGTCGCCGACACGGACCTCAGGGCGTCGCAGACAAAGTCGGAGAGGTCCAGGGGGGGGCTCGAAGCGGTCAGCTCGACGATGAGACCGCCCCCCGGGTGGCGGTGAAGCAGGCCGTCCAGGTCGAAGTCCAGGGTCTCCACCCGACAACGCACCGCGGCCGGGATCTCGTTGAGGGGCTCCCGCATCAGGTTGCGCAACCGCTCCACCAGGTCGCCACCCAGCTGCCCGAGGTGGAGACCCAGAAGCCCGCCCTCGCGGCGCAGCCACTCACTGCCGTTGGCGCTCGCCTGGATGATGGTCAGGTCCGGCTCCCGCACCACGAGCAGGACGCCGAAGGGGCGGATGGAGCCCGCGAGGTGGATCTGCTCCAGCTCGCAGTTCGAGAGGTCGGCCTGACCGAAGCCCGGGACTGGAGACGCGCTCGAGAGCACCTGGAGGGGCCGGTCCCGCCGCTCAGCCGGCCCCGATGGAGGCGAGCTGGGCGTCCTCCTCGAGCTCGTAGCGATTGAGCTTCACGTAGAGGCTCTGGCGGCTCAGTCCCAGGAGCTCGGCCGCCGCCGTGCGGTTGCCCGCGGTCAGCTCGAGGGCCGCCTCGATGTAGCGTCGCTCCACGATCGCCACGGTGTCATCGACGAGCTTTCGCAGGGTGGTCCTGCCGATCTGCTTGGAGAGCGACTCCATGACGGCGTCCATCCCGGTCGAGCCGCCCGGCGCCGAGAGCCGGCGGCTCACGTCCCGGATGAAGACCCCGATCTGGCCCACCCCCTTTCCGCCGCGGCCGGAGGCCGAGATTTCGGCCTCGATCTCGGTACCCAGCTCACCCCGAAGGATCGTGGAGAAGAGCCTGACCGAGCCCAGACGCACCACGTTTGCCAGGAGCACGGTGAGGTCCGCGCCCGGGCGACCCAACCAACGTCCCAGCGGCTCCCCGATGACGGCGGACTCGGACCCCATCTGCACCAGCTCGAGGAAGGCCCGATTGGCCCTTAGGATCAACCCTTGATGGTCGATCACCGCGAATCCGTCCGGACTCGCATCGATCAGGTCCTCGACCCGGATCGGATCCGCCCCCTCGGTCCCCTGCCGGACCGCCGCCGAGGGGGCGAGCTGCACCAGCACGATCTCGTCCGCGGTGGAGGTGACCAGGGAGGCCCGAACCAGCCAGGGGGTCTGCTCATGTCCGAGGCGAAGCAGGATTCCCGGCGCCTTGCCACGCTCCCGCACCCGCCGCACCAGGGACTCGAAGAGCTCCCGCTCCTCGGCCATGAGCAGATCCGGCAGACGCAGACCGTCATGAGCCTTCGCCTGGGCAAGCGAGATGCCGAGCGCCTGGGCCGCCGCCGGGTTGAGCTCGACGATGCCCAGGTTGGCGGCCTTGAGCAGCAGGACGGCATCGCTCGAGGAATTGAAGAGCAGACGGTAGCGGGTCTCCACCTCCCGCAGCTTCCAGTAATCCCGTTCCATGGCCTGCTGGGCCTCCACCAGGCGGGCCTGGAGCTCCGCCACCGCACGGAGGTTCTTCCCCACGGCAACGAGGCCCGTGCGATCGCCGAGTCGCACCGTCGTGTACTCGATCGGCATCTCCAGTCCGCTCGGGAATCGCTGGGTCAGGTTGCGAAAGGCGGACACCCCGCTGCTCCGCGCATCGGAGAGCATTCGGCGCACGGCCTCCCCATCGGACTCGACCACCGTATCGGCCCAGCGACTGCCGATCCACTCGCCAACCTGCTCCCCCGCGAATCCGTTGGACAGGGTCGCGTCGCGGATGATGCCCTCCCCGTCCAGGACGAGCATGACATCCGGAAGGGCAATGTTCTCACCGCGCATCTTTACCTCAATAAGAATCTATGGCGGAACCCGGGAATGACTCGGCTCACTTGCCGAGACCGCATCAACCAGGTGCGCATCCGGGCTACGCCAGCGAGGGGCGGTCTTGGTCGTGCTCGTGCTGGTCGACCCAGCCTCTCAAAACCGCAAATAGCCCCACGGTAACGCTCCTAACAGTAGCACCAAATGCCAAGCCCCGCCTGAATTTATCGCGTTATTTATCGCGTCCTTGCCGCCCAGTTCCGCCGCAAGGCGGGTCCCCCGGGCCGCCTCGTCGGACGGGCCCGGGCTCCAGTTCGCTTGGGCTCACGGCGACCCCTGTCTTCCCCAGGCCACGTGCGGGCCGATAAGGCATCCTTATGATAGATATTGGACATACTCTCCAATGTCGATATGTGCATTTCCTGTGCATTCTCCATCGAACGCGCCCGATCGAGCCGGGTCTGGCTGCACGTCAGAATACGGCGGGGGTGCGCACCAACGGCTTCGCATCGCTCCCATTCGATCCACTCTCAACCTTCCTCGAAGCCGATTACTCGATCTCGGTCCAGGGGTCGACACCCCTCTCCGCCAACAATCGCCACTCCATCAAGGAGGCGGAGTGGACCTATGCGCTGATGATGTATATTTCCAACTCCCTCGGGGTCAACTGCACGTACTGCCATAACACCCGGGCCATGGGGCGCTGGGAGGAGAGCAGCCCCCAGCGCGTCACGGCCTGGTACGGCATCCGAATGGTCCGGGACCTGAATCGGGACTATCTGAGCCCCCTCAAGCCGGTCTTTCCCGATTATCGGCTGGGCCCCGAGGGGGATGGTCCCAAGT
>JBAPYD010000828.1:0-2053 GCA_049284555.1 Chromatiaceae bacterium
CCCTCCGAGGGTGTCGCAAAAGGCCCCCGCCCCGGAGGAGGGTATCGCAAAAGCCCCTCGCCCCGGAGGGGAGAGGGGTTGGGGTGAGGGGAGAAGCACGCAAGCTCTTGTTTCGCCAACGACCCTCCCCCGGCCTGCGCCGCGGCAGAACCGCGCCGGCTACCCTTTGCGACACCCTCCCGCTGGGAGAGGGCGGGGTGAGGGATCGGCCGTGGCGCCCGCGACCTTCATTTTCCGGGGTGGCGCGGGCGCCATGGCCACTAGCCCGGTGCCTTGGCTGGCCGCGCGACCGCCTTCCCATGCGCTGAATCCGTGTGCGATGGTGGCCCGGAGCGCCTCTGGTAGGTTACCGCAGGGGCCCACCCTCACGACAGTCGCTCGGCGAGGAGACGCAGCAACTCCGGCTCCGCGTCTTCTGTCAGCCAGTGCGAGAGCGCGGCCTCGTGGTACTCCCAAACCTTCTGGCCATGGGGGAGCCCCATGAAGTGCGGGTCGCGATTGGCAACCGTGGCGTACGCGCTCCACGGCTCGAAGTCCCGCGCGGCGGCCACCGCCGTGCGCCCCCGGTGCAGGGCATAGCCCCGCTCGTTGCTGCGGAAGTCGACGCCCTGTCCCCCACGCAACCAGATGTCGCGCTGCAGCCAATAGGCGGGGCTGCCGTGGTTGACCCAGGGGCTCACGTCCCGGCGCACCGCCCAATCGCGCCGCACGGCGAGGAACGACGCCTGTGCCTCGGGCAGCGGGAACAGGCCGCGGCGCAGCTCCCCGGCGAAGGCCGCCGACCCGGGTGCGAAGATCCGGGCCAGCTCCGAGAGGGTGTCGTGCCGCAGGAAGAGGACGTCCGGGTCGACAAAGAGCAGGACGTCCGCCCTCTGCGACGACTCGGTGGCGCGGTCCCGCCGGTCCAAGGCCCGCAGCGCGGTCCGCATGCCGCGCGCATGGTTTCTCCACCATCGGTTCTCGACCAGCACGACGCGTCCCGCTTGCCGGGCGAGCCCCCGGAGAAACGGCGTGCCCCCATCCCTGGAGTGATTGTCGCAGATGACCACGGCCGAGAGCCGATCGAGCCCCTCCTGCTCCACGAGCGACCGGAGCATCAGCTTGAGGTAGCGGGTCGTGGAGAAATTGACCGTGAGCAGGGCAAAGCGCGGATCGCCGTCGAAGGGGACGGACAGTCCGCCACCGCCCACAGAGCGGACCACCTTGGCCACGGCCTGATCGGCCCACTGCGCCAGCGCGCGCCGTGCCCGGTTGACCTGCCCGAGCGCCAAGCTCTCCCTCAACATGTCGGGCGAGCAAAGCGATTCGGCGACGGCTTCGGCTTCTCGGCACACCGCGGGTGAGCCATGTCTATCAGGGGCGTTCGCTCCATGATCCCTTGTGGGAGGCCCGCTCCGCGGGGCGACCGGCCCCAGCGGCACCAACCAGATACATAGGGTGGGTGAGTCCAGGGACGGGCGTAACCCACCGAAGCGGTCGCGAAGCGACTCAGCACGTACGCCCAAGCCGTGACGGGATCATCGGTCGAAGACTCTGCCTCTCGAACGAAGCCGAGGCGTTCGCGCCACCAGTCGTGGATTGTCCGGCTTGGTCGAGCTCAGCGGACGGGTCTCTGCCACGGCCCGAAAAGCCCAGAGAGACCCCAGATACTATGGATCGGGGACATTTACCAAATCCGAGAGAAAATCGGCGACAGTTTGGATGAGTATGCCGCCGGTCTGCGCCGGCACATTCATGGCGGCACCGAAATGCCGGAGGTCTCCCGTAAGCAGGTGTGTGGCAGCACCGCGACGGGCGGCGAGGAAGATCGGCTGATCCTTCTTCGGCAGATCCAAGGGACAGTCGCCCAGCGGGCCAGGGTCGACCAGCAGAAGATCGGCGACCGTGCGCTCGAAGGCATCAAGGCATTGCGGATACTTGCGCGCCAGGTTGCGTCTGGCCTCTTCGACAGCGAAGGCAGAGGTCGCGATCTGCCACTGACCACGCCGCCCAAGGTCGATCACCAGTGAGGCCTTGCCGCGTGGATTGTGTGCGGCGGTGAACAGCACATTCG
>JBAPYD010000829.1:0-8952 GCA_049284555.1 Chromatiaceae bacterium
GCCGAGGGCGGCGCTCCTACGGGCTTGGGCGGATCGCCCGAGCGACGGGGGCCGCCCCCATTCACGATTCGAGGAGCCCCATGGCCCACGACAACCTGGACCGCCTCACCGCCTTGGCCGGCATCTATCAGGCGGTGGCCTGCGTGATGCGGATCGCCCGCGCCGGAAGCGCCGACGTGGCCGCGATGGAGCCCTGCATCTACAGCCTGTTCCAGGTGGACGCACCGGACGTCGGCGCCGTCTTCGGGCCGCCGGGCGCGCTGGCCAACGGGGCGCGCCAGATCATCGCCCAGCTCACCGGCAAGCCGGAGCGCAACCTGGAGCTGACCCGCTACGTGGTGAACCTGCTGAAGCTCGAGCGCGCACTGTCCCGGCGGCCCGACCTCCTGGCCAGCATCGGCCAGGGCATCGAGGCCGCGGAGTCGAAGCGGGAGCACTTCGGACTCCTGCACCCCAACCTGCTGGCCCACTTCGCCGAGGTCTACAGCAACACGCTGAGCCCCCTTCAGCCGCGCATCCTGGTGCGGGGCGAGCCCATCCACCTGCAGAACCCGGACAACCAGAACCGCATCCGCGCCCTGCTCCTCGCGGCGGTCCGCTCGGCCCGGCTGTGGCACCAGGTCGGCGGCAACCGGCTTCAGCTCCTGCTCGGCCACAAGCGGCTGCTCCAGGACGCCCGCCAGTACCTGGAGTCCGCCGCGATCCCGAGGCCCGAGGACTCCGCCCATTGACGGGACCCCGATGGCGGAAGGCACCGCTGAGCCAGTTGTAGTCGGGATTCAGCCCGGCTCCGACGTTGCAGGCGAACCGAGAGGTCGCCGTCGGGCGAAAGCCCGACCTACGCCCGGCCCGCGTTGAATAGATGGGCTGGCCGCCTCGCCCGGATGGCGTCACGGTCCCGTCGATGCTTCCGATCGACACCGCCCTTTGATTAAGCTCCCCCCATCCATCTGGTTCCAGAGAACGCCCCCCGTGTCGATCAACCAAGCCTTCAGCTCGACGGGCCGGGCTGGATCCGACCGCCGGAAGATCCTGGTCCTGCTGGCCCACCCGTCCCAGGAGCGCTCGGAGGTCAATCGCCCCCTCGCCCAGGCCGCCGGACGTGTGCCCGGGGTGGATCTGGTGGACCTCTACGCGGAGTACCCGACGCTGGCCATCGACGTGGACCGGGAGCAGGCCCGGCTGGTCGCCAGCGACGTGCTGGTCTTTCTGCACCCCCTCTACTGGTACTCCACCCCCGCCATCCTCAAGGAGTGGCAGGACCTGGTGCTCGAGCATGGCTTCGCCTACGGGTCGGGCGGCACCGCGCTCCAGGGCAAGATCTTCTTCAGCGCCCTGAGCGCGGGCGGTCCCGAGCCCGCCTACTGCGCCCAGGGCTACAACCACTTCACCATCCGCGAGCTGCTGCACCCCCTGGAGCAGACCGCGCTGCTGTGCGGCATGATCTATCTGCCGCCCTTCGCGCTCTTCGGGGCCCGAACGGCCGTGGAGGAGGGACGGCTCGAGGGCCATGTGGCGGATTGGTTGCGGGTGCTGGAGGCCCTGCGGGACGACCGTCTGGACATCAAGGCCGCCCAGGCCCTGCCGCGTCTCAACGCGGACCTGGACGCCATCATCCGAGGTTCCTGACCCATGGGCGGCATGCTGTTCTCGGTCTTCGTCTATCTCTGCGCGGCGGTCATCGCCGTGCCCATCGCCAAGCGGCTGGGGCTGGGCTCCGTGCTCGGCTACCTGATCGCGGGCATCCTGATCGGGCCCGTGCTCGGGCTGGTGGGCGCGGAGACAGAGGAGATCCAGCACTTCGCCGAGCTCGGCGTCGTGATGATGCTGTTCCTGGTGGGGCTGGAGCTGGAGCCCAGGCTGCTCTGGCGGATGCGCTCGCGTCTCCTCGGACTGGGTGGCCTCCAGGTCGCCGTCACCGCCGCCCTGATCTTCGCGGCCCTGTTGCCGCTTGGCATCCAATGGGGCAGCGCCCTGGCGATCGGGCTCATCTTCTCCCTGTCCTCCACCGCCATCGTCCTGCAGACCCTGAACGAGAAGGGCCTGACCAAGACGGAAGGGGGCCGGGCCAGCTTCTCGGTCCTGCTGTTCCAGGACATCG
The DNA here is from genome assembly GCA_049284555.1 of Chromatiaceae bacterium. Classification (GTDB taxonomy): domain Bacteria; phylum Pseudomonadota; class Gammaproteobacteria; order Chromatiales; family Chromatiaceae; genus Thiodictyon. The sequence continues at coordinate 2,102 of JBAPYD010000829.1, forward strand.
CCGTGATCCCCATGCTGGCCCTGATCCCGCTCCTGGCCCTCCCGGGACTGGCGGATCCGGCCACGCCCGGCGCGGGGGCTCACACCCATGCCGCCGCCCACCCCGAGCTCAGCCTGGTCGACGGCCTGCCCGGCTGGGTCTATGCCCTGGTGGTGCTCGGGGCCATCGCCGCGGTGGTGCTCGGCGGCCACTTCCTCTCCCGCCCCCTGTTTCGCTTCATCGCCGAGTCGCGACTGCGGGAGGTCTTCACGGCGAGCGCCCTGCTGCTGGTGGTCGGCATCGCCCTGCTGATGACCCTGGTGGACCTGTCCCCCGCCCTGGGCACCTTCCTCGCCGGGGTGGTGCTGGCGGACAGCGAGTTCCGTCACGAGCTGGAATCCGACATCGAGCCCTTCAAGGGGCTCCTGCTCGGACTCTTCTTCATCACGGTCGGTGCCGGCATCGATTTCGCCGTGCTGCTCCGAGACCCCGCCTGGGTGCTCGCCCTGACCCTGGGCCTGATGGCCCTCAAGGCCCTGGTGCTCCTCGGGCTGGCTCGCATCTTCAGGCTCGGGACCAGGGACGGCTGGCTGATGACCCTGGGCCTCGCCCAGGCGGGGGAGTTCGGCTTCGTACTGCTGGCCTTCAGCGTCCAGAATCACGTGATCGCGGGGGATCTGGCCAAGACCCTGTCGCTGGTGGTCACCCTCTCCATGCTGCTGACCCCGGTCCTCTTCATCCTCTACGAGCGGCTCGTCGTCCCCCGCCTTGGCCACCGCAGCGAGCGGGCGGCCGACACCATCGAGGAGCAGGGCACCGTGATCATCGCCGGCGTGGGGCGCTTCGGTCAGATCGTCAACCGGCTCCTGGTGGCCAGCGACGTGTCGACCGTGGTGCTCGACCACGAGGCGGCCCAGATCGACATCCTGCGCCAGCTGGGGATCAAGACCTACTACGGGGACGCCTCCCGCCCCGACCTGCTGCTCGCGGCCGGGATCGAGCAGGCGCGGGCCCTGGTGGTGGCCATCGACGATCGGGACAAGTCGGTCCAACTCGTGGAGCACGTGCACCGACACTTCCCGCGGGTCAGGATCCTGGCCCGGGCCTACGACGTGAACCACCTCTACCTGCTCAAGCGGGCCGGGGCGGACCTGGCGGTGCGGGAGCTCTTCGATGCCTCGCTCCTGGTCGGCGCCGAGACCCTCAGGACCCTCGGGGTGCACCCCTTCAAGGTGGAGAAGATGGTCCGCGCCTTCCGCCAGCATGACGCGCAGGGTCTGGAGCAGATGTACGGGCTCTGGGATCAGGAGCCCGACCTGTCGCGCAACCGCGCCCTCATGGCGCGCATCCGCGAGCACGCCGGGACCCTCCAGCAGGCCATGGCGGCAGACCGGATCCATCTGCACGAGCGCACGGAGCGCGCCTGGACACCCCCGCCGCCGGGCTACGAGCGGCAGCTGGACGAAGGCTGAGGGGGCCTGCCGGTCTCCCAAGAGGTCGCCGTCGGGCTGAAGCCCGACTTACGCCCGAATCGCGTCAGGGTCTCCGAGGGGACTGCCGGGTCGCCCTCGTGGGCCCGGCCTACGCCGATTCGGCGATGCCCGCGAAGATCCGATAGGCGGGATTGTCCGTCTCGTCCCAGTGCTGATAGCCGAGGGTGCCGAGGTAGGCCCGAAAGGTGGCGCGCTCCTCCGGGGAGACCGAGAGCCCCATCAGGACGCGGCCGTAGGCGGCCCCGTGGTTGCGGTAATGGAAGAGGGTGATGTTCCAGCGCCTGCCCAGCCCCGTGAGGAAATCGAGCAGGGCCCCGGGCCGCTCGGGGAACTCGAAGCGCACCAGGGTCTCCTGGTCGATGCCGGTCGCGTGGCCGCCCACCATGAAGCGGATGTGGAGCTTGGCGGTCTCGTTCTCCGTCATGTCGAGCACCGCCAGGCCCTTCTCCCTGAGCCGCTCGATCAGCTCGGCCCGCTCCTCGTCCCCCCGGGCCAGCTCCACCCCCACGAAGACCTGGGCCCGGCTCGGGTCCGAGTAGCGGTAGTTGAACTCGGTGATCTGGCGCTTGCCGAGCACCCGGCAGAAGTTGAGGAAGCTCCCCGGACGCTCGGGGATCTCCACCGCGAACAGCCCCTCCCGCCGCTCCCCGAGCTCCGCCCGCTCGGCGATGTGGCGCAGCCGGTCGAAGTTGACGTTGGCCCCGCTCTCGATGGCCACCAGGTGCTCGCCGTGGATGCCGGTGCGCTCCACATAGCGCTTGAGCCCCGCGACGGCCAGGGCCCCGGCGGGCTCGGCGATGCCGCGGGTGTCGTCGAAGATGTCCTTGACCGCGGCGCAGATCTCGTCGGTGGAGACCAGCACCACCTCGTCCACCCGCTGACGGGCGATCCGGAAGGTCTCCTTGCCGATGAGCCGCACCGCCACCCCGTCGGCGAAGAGCCCCACCTGCTCCAGCTCCACCCGCTTGCCGGCCGCCAGCGCCGCGTACAGGGTGGGGGCCTCCTCCGGCTCCACCCCGATGATGCGCACCTCGGGCATCAACCACTTCACGTAGGCGGCGATCCCGGCGATGAGCCCGCCGCCTCCCACGGGGACGAAGATGGCATGGGGCGGCTCGGGGTGCTGGCGCAGGATCTCCATGCCGATGGTCCCCTGGCCCGCGATCACGTCGGGATCATCGAAGGGATGCAGAAAGGTGAGCCCCCGCTCCGCCACCAGCTCCATGGCATGGGCGTAGGCCTCGTCGTAGGAGTCGCCGAAGAGCACCGCCTTGCCGCCCAGGGCGCGCACGGCGCGAACCTTGATCGCCGGGGTCGTTCGGGGCATGACGATGGTGGCGGAGACCCCCAGCCGCGCGGCCCCCAGGGCAACCCCCTGGGCATGGTTGCCGGCGCTGGCGGCGATCACGCCCCTCGCCCGCGACTCGGGGTCCAGATTGATCAGCTTGTTGTAGGCGCCGCGCAGCTTGAAGGAGAAGACCGGCTGCAGGTCCTCCCGCTTCAGGAACACCGGGTTGCCGACCCGGGCGGAGAGCTGGAGGGCGCGGGTGAGGGGGGTCTCCTGGGCCACGTCGTAGACGCGCGCCTTCAAGATCCGTTCGATGTAGGAATCCGGCATTCGGAACCTCGGGTGGGGCCGAGGGCCCAGGTCAACTTGGGCGCCGAAGGCCGGGGAAAGGGTCGCTCGCACGCGCGCACCCGGGACCCGGGGCTCGCGAGCGGGGTATATGATAGCGCCGTCCAAACAACCGAATCAGGAGGTCAGGCCATGAACCAGGACGAGATGAAGCGTCAGGCCGCGGAGGCGGCGCTCGCCTACGTGGAAGGGGGCATCATCGGGGTCGGCACCGGCTCCACCGTGAACCATTTCATCGATGCCCTGGCGGGGATCAAGGGGCGCATCGACGGGGCGGTCTCCAGCTCCGAGGTCTCCACGGAGCGCATGAAGGGCCACGGCATCCCGGTCTACGACCTCAACGCCGTCGGGGAGCTGGCCCTCTACGTGGACGGAGCGGACGAGTCCAATGCCCAGCTTCAGCTCATCAAGGGCGGCGGTGGGGCCCTGACCCGGGAGAAGATCGTCGCCGCGGCCAGCCGGCGCTTCGTCTGCATCGCCGACGAGAGCAAGCTGGTGGACGTGCTGGGCCGCTTCCCCCTGCCCGTGGAGGTCATCCCCATGGCCCGCAGCTATGTGGCCCGGGAGCTGGTGAAGCTCGGCGGCACCCCCGTGTGGCGCGAGGGCTTCGTCACCGACAACGGCAACCTGATCCTGGACGTCCAGGGCCTTCAGATCATGGAGCCGGCCAAGCTGGAGCAGCAGATCAACAACCTCGCGGGGGTGGTCACCGTCGGCATCTTCGCCCTGCGGCCCGCGGATGTGCTGATCCTGGGAACCCCGAACGGGCCCAGGACCGTCAGGGCGCAGGACTAACCAAGCGCTCTCCGCGACCCTTAAGACGAGGGGCTGGCCACTCGGCTGGTCCCTTGTCCCACCACCAAACCGCCACTGTATCGGCGACTCCTTCGAGCCCGCCCTGCGCACGAATCGTCTCCGCTTCGTCGCGTGGACCTCAACCGCGGCCAGCGCCGACCTGGAGGCCCTTGAACATCTCCAACTCTTCGAGCTCGTCGTCGGTGACCGGGCTGAGGGCCCGATCCCTGTAGCGCTTCGCGTCGGGGTCGCGCTTGAGCTGCCAGCGCAGCACCGCCAAGGGGATCAACAGCCGCAAGCCCGCCCCATAGAACCTGAGCGTCCGTCCCAGGTACTTCGGGTAGAAGACGAAGGGGCTCTCGATGGGCATGCCCGGGCGGCGGTCGCGGCGGTAGCGGCGACGGATGACGCCGGCCTCCAAGGGGTGGATGCCCTCCATGGCCCCATAGATGCGCAAGACGACGCCGGATGCCATCAGCTTGCCCGGGCTGATGCCATTGGTCAGTCCGCGTCGCATCTGCGTCTTGATGTGATCCAGCGAGTAGAAGGCGCGCCAGGCCTCCCGGTAGATACTGCGCCATTCCTCGTCCGTCATCCGCGGATGATGTGACGTGACGTGGCTGACGTCGTATTTATTGAGATCGGGATCCATGTATTCGCCGCGCTCGACCATGCCCTTATGATCGGCGGAGCCGGGCAGTGGCGTCAGGCAATAGAACTGCACCCGGTCGATTGGCAGCTCGCTCTGGAGGATGCGGATATCGCGGCGGATGCCCTCCGGCGTGTCTGCCGGAAAGCCCAGGATGTAGCCGGCGTCGATGAAGACCTTCTTCTGCCGCCACGCCAGCAACATCTTGCGGTATTCCGTGATCTTGTTCTGCTTCTTCTTGGCGATGACCAGGTTGTCGGGGTTGATATTCTCCAGGCCGATGAAGATCCGCTTGGTTCCCGCCTGGGCGGCCTTGTCGATGAACCGCGGGATCTTGTGGCATTGGGTATCCACCTGGAGGGTGAGGTGGACCTCGAGTCCCTCCCGCTCCTTGAGCTCGATCAGTCGGTCGAAAATCGGCTCCCAGTTCCTGTTGCGGGCGAAGTTGTCGTCGGTGACGAAGAAGCGCTTGATTCCTTGGGCCGCGTTCTCGCGCACGACACGCTCGATGTCGTCGGGGCTTCTGAAGCGCGACTTGCGCCCATGGACGTTGATGATGGTGCAGAAGCTGCACACGAACGGGCAGCCGCGTCCGGCGTCGAAGCTCGACAGGGTGCCGACGGTACGCTCGGCGAGGGCCTTCGGCATGTAGGGCGGCACCGCACCTTCGACGCTCGGCAGGTCGCTCAGGTAATTGTAGATGGGCCTTAGGCTGCGCCGAGAGGCATCTTCCAGTATCTCGTCGAATCGGCCCTCCGACTCGCCGGCGTAAATCGAGATCCCGAGGTCGAGCACCTCCTGGATCTCGGGGGTGATCGTGGGCAGCATCGACAGGATGCCGCTGACATGGAAACCGCCGATACAGACCTGGATGTCCCGTTGGCGGAATTCCCGCGCGATGTCCACCGAGCGCGGGAATTGATTCGTTTGCACCCCGACCAGGCCGATAAGACCCTGGCCGCCATCGCGCTCGATCATCTCGGCGAGCCGGTCGACGCGGATGCGGCTATTGGTCTCGTCGATGGTGGTGATACGCATCTCCACATCCTCGCCAAGCACCTTACGCTCGCCGGCGTCTCGGGCCATGGCGTACAGGGTGGCCAGGGTGTTGGATGGGATGCCGGAGCGCCACCACTGGATCACATAGCCGTCGTCATCATAGTGGGACGGCTTGATCAGGATCAGGTGAAATATACTCATGGTCCGTTTACGCGTTCTATAGCCCCTTGCTCAAGAGGCCGGAATTGCGAGCCAAATGCCTCGGCTCGAGCAAATAGGCGCAGGTTTCGGTGCGCCGCGGCTCCGGGCTCAGAGGGAGCCCGACGTGTCTGCTCCGCGCATTGACCTGTCACTTGGCACGCCCATGTCGACCGGCAGATCCTGGAAGACGCCATGGATACCCGAGCGAGGCGCTCAAGCAGCGGAGAATACCAGCTGGAGCTATCCGGAAGCGCAGCCGCGGCGCTCGTTGTGCCAAAGCCCGGACATCCCCAGCCAACGGACCGTGACGTCCGGCACGCGTCGGGAAGAGATCCCGGGCTTGATGGAAGCGCCGGTTTGGTGCGCTTACATGAGCGTCGCCGCGACGGGCGCGAACGTACAATCGCCCTACCGCTCCGCCATCAGGCCCCGCCCATGACACGCCTCCTGACCGCCCTGTGCCTGCTGCTCCTCATCGCCCCGGCCCGTGCTGGCGATCCGGAGGCCCAGGTGCCCGCCGCCCTCGGGTCCTGGATCCCCTGGGTCTTCGAGGGCAAGGATCAGCGAGCCTGCCCCATTCCGAGCGGGGGTGGCGAGCGCCTCTGCGCCTGGCCAGGTCGGCTGGACCTGGACCTGGACGCCGCTGGCGGGCTCTTCGCCCAGCGTTGGCAGGTCTACGCGGAGACCTGGGTACCCCTGCCCGGCGGACCGGGTGCCTGGCCCCAGGACGTGCACATCGGAGATGCCCCCGCGGCGGTGGTGGAGCACGCCGGCACGACCGCGGTCCGGCTTGCGCCAGGCGAGTATGCGCTCAGCGGCCGATTCGTCTGGAGCGCGCAGCCCGAGACCCTTCCGGTCCCGCCGGAGACGGCGCTGGTCGCCCTGCGCCTGGACCGGGAGGCGGTGGAATTTCCACGCCGCGATTTGGACGGGCGTCTCTGGCTGGGGGCGGGCGACGCCGGGGGCAGCGGCGCCCAGGAGGACGCCCTGGCCCTGGAGGTCTACCGCAAGTTCGACGACGACATCCCCCTGCGGGTCGTCACCCGCCTGGACCTGGAGATCGCCGGGCGGGCACGCGAGGTGGCGCTCGGGCCGGTCC
>JBAPYD010000830.1:0-15600 GCA_049284555.1 Chromatiaceae bacterium
TCACCGGATCGCGGGCCTCCCAGCGTCCCCCCGGCGGATCCTTGCGGCGGCGACCATCCACCCGGATCGGCCGGTCGGTCTTCATACGGTCCCGGTTGTGGGCGATCAGGGCATTGGCGGCGGCAACGATGTGCCCGCTCGAGCGGTAGTTCTCCACCAGGTGGTGGACCTCGGCCTGGTAGTCCTCCCGAAAGCGGTGGATGTACGCGACGTTGGCCCCGCGAAAACCATAGATGTTCTGGTCGTCATCCCCCACCGCCAGCAACGTGAGCTTGCCCTCCTCCCGGGTGCGCCCCGCGAGGGCGGAGATCAGGCGGTACTGATCGGCGTCGATATCCTGGTACTCGTCCACCAGGATGTGGCGATAGCCGGCGAGCAGCCGGTCGCGCAGGGCGTCCGGCTCGATCCCGGGAATCTCGGTGCGCCCCTCCAGCAGGTCGCAGGCACGGGGGACCAGGGTCTCCAGGTCGGCGCCGACGTCGACCCTGCCCTCGAGCCGCTCGGCGAAGGAGCAGCCGGTGAGCCGCATGGCGAGCCCGTGATAGGTCTGGACGGTGACGCCCCGGGCGTCCTCCCCCACCAGGGTCACCAGACGTCGGCGGAGCTCCAGGGCTGCGCTGCGGTTGAAGCAGACCACCAGGATTCCGCGGGGGTCCACCCGTCGCACCCGCAGCAGGTAGGCGCAGCGATGAACCACCACCCGGGTCTTGCCGGAGCCGGGCCCGGCCAGGACCAGGCGGTTACCCTCGTCCGGGGCGGCGACGATCTCGGTCTGGGCGGGATTGCCGAGGGCATCGACGATGCGCCGGAAGGACTCCGCGGTGGTGGCCCGCTCCAGGATCTCCCGCCGGTCGGGGAAATAGCGTTTGACGAAGCTCGCCTTGTCCAGGGTGAAGTAGGCGGTGATGAGGGCGAGCGCCTGACGGATCTTTTCCGTCCCCAAGCGCGCGTACTCGTTCATCACGTGGATCTGAAAGATCCGCTCCCCGTAGTGCTGCGCGAGGGGCCGATACTGCGCTTTGCTGTAAGGCCGGCCCTTTCCCTCGGGCAGCAGGCGGATGGTCATCGCCTGCCGGAAGACGGCAAGGCCGCGCTGCAGCACGATGACCCCCTGCTCATGCAGAAACATCAGGCCACGGTCCACGGCCGCGAGGGGATCGCGCAGGCTGCCCCCGAGCGTCAAGTCTGCCTGGAGGCTCCGGGTCAGCTCGTCGGTGCCGAAGCTGACCAGTAGATCGGCCCCCGCGGGGGCCTCCGCCGGCAGCTTGGCGATGAGGGCACGCAGGATCACAGCCGCCACCGCCTGCCGACGCTCGGCGGTCGCGGTGAGGGTGCGCCAGTCCCGATGGAGCCGGACCCGATAGTGGTCCCGATCGCCCTGGCGAAACTCCAGGCTCCCCCGCTCGCCGGCGAGCCCCCTTCCGTCCCGGGCGAGGCTCGCGAGGAGGTTTCGCAGGGTCTCGGGGTTGCTGTCCTGGCCCAGATCCAGGAGATGCTGGTTGAGCCGACGCAGGGACAGGGACTGCCAATCGCCGGCCTCGGCGTCCGGGGCCTCCCGCCGCAGGGCGTCGAGCAGGGCCCGCTCCAGGGCGCACACACGATCGAGGATCTGCTCCGAGCTGTTGTTCACCTTGTGGCGCAGGAAGGCGCTGAGCTGGGGACCCTGGTGCAGCAGCCCCGCATTGGCCATGTCGTGCAGGGTGCGCAGGACCCTCAAGGGGGCGGTCTCGCCCGTATCCCAGGTGCACCGCTCGGACTCCACGCGCCTGAAGGCCGGCAGCCGGGCCAGCTCGTCGGCGGTGAAGCCCTCGTCCGGGTCGGCGTTGATGAGGGCCTCCAGCACCGCGAGCCAACGCGCCTCCTGGTCGGCGGAGAGGTGGAGCGGCGCGATACGCCGTCTGGCCTCATCGAGGCCCGCCACCGCGGGTCGGCCCTGGAAGACGCGGGTACGGTTCTCGCCGCGCTCCACCAACCCCGCCCGTTCCAGCCACGCCACCGCCACCCGCACCCGGGTATCCGCCTGCCGATCCTCGGGGTCGAAGCCGACGCGCAGCTCCTCGTCCCGGAGCAACTCGCCGCTGGTCAGCACCACCGTGTCCTCGGTGCCGCGCCGCGCACGGCGGAGTCCCCTGAGGATCTCGGCGATGTCCTGGCGGCTCAGCTCGGAGAGGGCCTCCATCTGGAACTGGCGCTCCACGTCCTGCTCGTCGTAGAGCAGGACGCAGAGGGCCGGATCGCGGTCGCGCCCCGCCCTCCCCGCCTCCTGCACGTAGCTCTCCAGGGAGCCGGGCACGTCCAGATGGATCACGAGGCGCACGTCCTCCTTGTCCACCCCCATGCCGAAGGCGTTGGTCGCGCAGATGACCTGGAGCTCCCCGGCGAGGAAGGCATCCTGGATGCGGCGCTTCTCCGGGACCGGCAGTCCGGCGTGAAAGGCGTCCGCGGACCAGTCCTGGGCCCGGAGATACTGGGCCAGTTCCTCGGTGCGCCTTCGGGTCGAGGCATAGACCACGGCACCGCCGCGTCGCTCTCCACCCCGGGCCAGATGCCCTTCGAGGATCGCGTGCACCCGGGCCGGCTTCTCCATGACCCGCGCGACCTGGACCTCGAAGGCCAGGTTGTCCCGCTCCACCCCACCCTCGAACAACCGCAGATCCAGGCCAAGGTGCTCGCGGAAATAGGCCAGGATCTCGGCGGTCACGTCCCGCTTGGCGGTCGCCGTGAAGCACGCCACCGGCGGCACCGGCACCCCCTGACGCTCGGCCAGCTCCCGGATGAAGCGCCCGGCGTAGAGGTAGTCCGGACGGAAGTCGTGTCCCCACTTGGAAAGGCAATGGGCCTCGTCGAAGACCCAGCAGCCGATCTCCCGGGTCTCCAGGACGGACCGGAAGGAGGCGTTGCGCAGCTGCTCCGGCGAGACATAGAGGAGCGCCGCGTCCCCCAGACGCACCCGCTCCAGCACCTCCCCGCGCTCGGGCGGGGTGAGCATGCCGTAGAGGGCGGCAGCGGCGGTGGTCCCGGTCTTGCGCGCGAGGTTGTCCACCTGGTCTTTCATCAGGGCCTGCAACGGCGATAGGACCACCGTCAGCACGCCTCGGCGGAGGTTGCGCACCAATGCAGGGAGCTGAAAGCACAGGGACTTGCCACCTCCCGTGGGCAGGATGGCGAGCTGGGAGCCGCCGCCCATGCCGTGGGTGACCACCAACTCCTGAAGACTGCCTCCCTCGGCCGCCACGGGAAGGGGACGGAAGGCGTCGAAGCCGTACCAGCGCTTGAGCTGAGCGCGGGGGTCGTGGACTGCACGACACCAGGCGCACTCCGGGTCACCGCAGGGCAGGTCCCGCAGGAGCCGGATCAGCTCGGCGGTCTCCGGGAAACGACGTCGGACCCAGTGCGGCAAGATGGAGCGGGCACCAGCCACCTGGAGCCAGGCGGTCGCATAGGCGACGGCGGGTCGCAGTCGCGGCTCACCGAAGTGGCGCATCGCCAGCGCACGCGCCACCCGAGCACAGACGCGCCCGGCCCACAGGCGCTGCACGAGGTCCAGGGCCCCACGCACATCCGGAAGCTCGGCGCCGAGGGCGGCAAAGACGAGCGAGACGCCGCTACCACCGGTCGCGGCGGACTCCAGATCGGTCGCGCCCCGGAAGGAGAAGCGATAGAGGGAGAGCAGTCCGAGGTCCGGACCCGTGGCGCGTCTGGCGAGCTCGGCCCACTGCTCGCAGAATACCCGACCTGCCAGCCAGCAGTCCGCGACCGGGTCCGAGACCGTGTCCCGCACCAGCTTGTAGTCCTTCACCAGCCGGTGATAGGGATTCTCGGGGAAGGCCAGAGGCGAGAGGAACAGGGTGTCCACCACCCGTCGCTTCAGGAGGGCCAAAGCGGGCTGATGGGCCCGCAGGGTGTGGAGGTCATGCCCCAGCAGGTTGTGGCCCAGGACCAGCTCGGCATCACCCGCGAAGCGCTCAAGCTCGGCCAGCGCCGTCCCGTCGTCGAACCGCCCCTGGCGCAGAAACTCCTGCCCGCCCCTCAGGGCACCGATCTTGCGGATCTCACCATTGGGGCCCGTCTCCAGGTCCAGCAGGAGGCAGCGGGAGAGGAACGCGTCGAGCCTGGGGTCCACGGTCACAGTATCGCCGAAGGCCGAGGATTCGGGGTGGCGGGCCCAACCCCGAATGGCAGGGGCCGCTCGGGGCCGTGGTACCATCGCACCCAAGTGGTATAGGGGAGCCAGCATGTACATCCTTCTGCTCAGCATCCACGGCCTGATCCGGGGCCACGACCTGGAGCTGGGGCGGGACCCGGACACCGGCGGCCAGACCAAGTACGTCGTCGACCTCGCCCGGGCCCTGGGGGCACGCTCCGACGTGGAACAGGTGGACCTGGTCACCCGGCGGGTGCTCGACCCGGCGGTGAGCGAGGATTACGGCGTGCCCATCGAGCCCCTGTCGGAGAAGGCGCGCATCGTCCGCATCGAGGCCGGTCCCGAGGGCTACATCCGCAAGGAGCAGCTGTGGGACCACCTGGACGCCCTGGTGGACAACCTGCACGATTGGCTGAGGGACCAGGGCCGATGGCCGGACCTGATCCACAGCCATTACGCGGACGCGGGCTACGTGGGGGTCCGGCTCGCCCACCTGCTGGGGGCCCCCCTGGTGCACACGGGCCACTCCCTCGGGCGAGACAAGCGTCAGCGCCTTCTGGCCGCCGGGATGGACGGCGAGGAGATCGACCGCCGGTACAACATGGTGCGGCGCATCGATGCGGAGGAGGAGGTCCTGGCCAGCGCGGACCTGGTGATCGCCAGCACCCGCAACGAGATCGACGAGCAATACGGGCTCTATGACTACTATCACCCGGAGCGCATGGTCGCGATTCCGCCGGGGACGGACCTGGACCACTTCCGCCCTCCCACGCCGGACGACCCGACCCCCCCCTTTTGGTCGGAGGTCGATCGCTTCCTCGACGAGCCGGACAGGCCCCTGATCCTCGCCCTCTCCCGGGCCGACCCGCGCAAGAACCTGGGATCACTGGTACGGGCCTACGGGGAGTCCCCCGCGCTCCAGGAGCAGGCGAATCTGCTGATCGTCGCCGGCAACCGGGACGATATCCGAGAGCTGGACGAGGGTGCCGCCGCCGTCCTGACCGAGGTCTTGCTCCAGATCGATGCCTATGACCTCTACGGGCGGGTGGCGGTCCCCAAGCACCACAGCGCCGACGAGGTCCCCGAGATCTACCGGTTGGCCAGCGCCTCCAAGGGGGTCTTCATCAATCCCGCGCTCACGGAGCCATTCGGGCTGACCCTCCTCGAGGCCGCGGCCAGCGGGCTGCCCCTGGTGGCCACCGAGAACGGGGGCCCCGTGGACATCATCGGCAACTGCGAGAACGGGCTCCTGGTGGACCCCCTCGACACGGAGGCCATCGCCGCGGCGCTGCTGCAGATCCTGACGGAGCGCGACACCTGGAAGCGCTTCTCTACCCATGGGCTCGCCAAGGTTCGGGAGCACTACTCCTGGGAGGCCCACGCGGAGAGCTACCTCGAGCGGGTCCGTCCCCTACCCGAGGGCCACGCCCCGATCCCCGACACCCGCCCCCTGCGCCGGAGCCTCGTCTACCGGGACCGGGCCCTCTTCTCCGACCTGGATCAAAGCCTGCTCGGCGACCCCCAGGGTGTGGAGCAGTTTGCCGAGACCATGCGCCGGAACCGCCGCTGCACCAACTTCGGCATCGCCACGGGCCGGCGGCTGGACTCCGCCTTGAGTGTCCTCAAGCGGTACGGACTCCCAGCGCCGGACGTCCTGATCTCCAGTCTGGGCACCCAGATCCACTACGGTGCCCAGCTGAACCCGGACAACCATTGGAGCGAGCACATCGATCACCTCTGGAAGCCGGCGGCGATTCGACGCGTCCTGGCAGAGATGCCGGGCCTCAGCCGCCAGCCCAAGGCCGAGCAGAGCCGCTTCAAGGTCTCCTACCTCTACGACCCCTCGGTGGCCCCGTCGGTGGAAGAGATCAGCACCCTGCTTCGGACCGGAGACCTGACGGCGAACGTCGTCCACTCCTTCGGCCAGTATCTGGACCTGATCCCCATCCGTGCGAGCAAGGGCCAGGCCCTGCGCTACGTGGCCCACCGCTTCGGCATCCCCCTGGAGCACATCCTGGTGGCGGGCGGCAGCGGTGCGGACGAGGACATGATGCGCGGAAACACCCTGGCGGTGGTGGTGGCGAACCGGCACCACGAGGAGCTCTCCCAGCTCGCTGACATGGAGCGCATCTATTTCGCGGAGCGCCCCCACGCCCTCGGCATCCTGGAGGCGATCGACCACTACGACTTCTTCCGCACCTGCCGGGTGCCGGAGGCATCGGAATGAGCCCTTTGCTGCTTTGCACGGACCTGGACCGCACCCTGGTCCCCAACGGCCGGGAGCCGGAGTCCCCGGGGGCGCGGGAGCGCTTCCGCCGCTTCATCGCCGAGCAGGGGGTGACGCTCGCCTATGTGTCCGGGCGCCACCGCGCCCTGGTGGAAGAGGCCATCCGGGACTTCGCCCTGCCCCTGCCCGACTACGTGATCGGGGACGTGGGGACCAGCCTCTACCGGGTGCGCGACGGCTCCTGGTCCCGGGTCACCGATTGGGAGGAGATCATCGGCGCGGATTGGGCGGGACTGGATCGCACTGGGCTTGCCGCCCTCTTCGAGGACCTGCCCGAGCTGCGCCTCCAGGAGCCCGAAAAGCAGAACCGCTATAAATTGAGCTACTACGCACCAGAGGACCTGGATCCCGGGCCCCTGCTCGAGCGGATGCGCGAGCGCCTCGCCCCCACCCAGGCGCGGGCGAGCCTGATTTGGAGCATCGACGAGGCCGCCAGCGTCGGCCTGCTGGACGTGCTGCCCGAGGGGGCCACCAAGTACCACGCCGTGGTCTTTCTGATGGGCCTCACGGGACACGAAGAGTCCACGACGCTCTTCGCCGGCGACAGCGGCAATGACCTGGAAGTGCTGGCAAGCCGGATCCCCTCGGTCCTGGTCGCCAATGGCCACGCGGCGGTGCGCAGCGAGGCGCAGCGCCTGGTGGAGGAGCGCGGATTCGAGGACCGCCTCTATCATGCCGTCGGCAGTTGGGGGGGGATGAACGGGAACTACAGCGCCGGTATCCTGGAGGGCGTGGCCCACTTCCACCCCGAGCTCCTACCCTCCACCTGATTCCCTACGAGCGCCGGCCGAGCCCCGCCGAGCGCGCGCGAGGTCGCCCCATGTCCCAGGCCAACATCTGCGTCTTCGGAGAGGTCCTGTTCGACCGTTTCCCCGATGGTCATGCCGTCCTCGGGGGCGCGCCCTTCAACGTCGCCTGGCACCTCCAGGCCTTCGGCGAGCGGCCTCACTTCAAGAGCGCGGTCGGGGATGACGACGCCGGGCGCCAGATTCGCGAGGCCATGGCCGGCTGGGGAATGGACCTCAGCGGCCTGGGGACCGATTCCGGGCACCCCACGGGCGAGGTCGCGGTGAGCCTGGCGGGGGGCGAGCCCGGTTACGACATCGTCCCGGACCGAGCCTACGACCATATCCCACCCCCGCCCGAGAGGCTGGGCTGCGGCCTCCTCTATCACGGCACCTTGGCCCTGCGTGGACCCCAGTCCGCCCAGGCCCTGGAGTCCTTGCGGTCGGGCGGCGCGGGCCGGGTGTTCCTGGACGTGAACCTGCGGGACCCCTGGTGGAGCCGGGAGCAGGTCCTGGGGCTGGTGGACCGGGCCGACTGGGTCAAGCTCAATCGCGACGAGCTCGACCTGCTCCAAGACGGCGAGGCCGCCCCCGGGGACCTCTCCGCTCGGGCCGCGGCCTTCCTCCAGGCCCATGGGCTCCAGGGGCTGATCCTGACCCTGGGCTCCAAGGGCGCGCTGGGCCTGGGCGCCGCCAGCACCGCGGTCCGGATCGAGCCGCCCGGCAACATCGAGGTCGTCGACGCCGTCGGCGCGGGGGACGCCTTCGCCGCGGTTTCGATCCTTGGACTGCGGCACGGGTGGTCCCTGGCGACCACCCTGGCACGCGCCCAGCAATTCGCCGCCCGCATCGTGGGCCAGCGCGGCGCCACCGCACACGATACGGCGCTTTATGCCCCCTTCATCGAGCAATGGGGCCTGGGGACCGCGGCCCCTTAGGTCGCGCGCCGCTCCGACCCTCTTCCAGCGACCGCGAGCAAGCACCTTCGGCCCATGTACGAACAGGTCTCCCACGCCCTGCTGAACGACGTCCTGGACCAGTTCCGCCCCGAGATCGAGGCGGAGGACCTGCGCCACTTCTACACGCGTCTCGGCGCCAACTTCTACGCCATCCATACCCTCTTTCATCAGCTCTACGGCCGACGCCCGGACTTCAAGGAGCAGATGGTGCATCTCACCGAGCGCCTGGCCCAGGCCTACATCGACCGTCCGCCGCCGCTGAAGCAGCTGGACATGGCCCGGGAGGAAGACCACACCTGGTTCCTGTCCGAGCAGTTGGTCGGGATGGCACTCTACGCGGACGGCTTCGCTGGAGACCTCAAGGGTCTTCTGGACCACCTCCCTTATCTCAGCGAACTGGGCGTCAACATGATCCATGTGATGCCCATCCTCAAGTGCCCTGAGGGGGCGAGCGACGGCGGCTACGCGGTCAGCAACTTCCGGGACATCGACCCCCGGGCCGGCACCCTGGACGATCTGTGCGAGCTGGGCACGGCGCTTCGCAAGCGCGACATGCTGCTGACCCTGGACGTGGTGGTGAATCACACGTCGGACGAGCACCCCTGGGCCCAGCAGGCCCGGGCCGGTGACGCCAGCTACCAGGACTTCTATTTCTGCTTCCCCAGTCGGGAAGTCCCGGACATGTTCGAGGAGACCATGCCCGAGATCTTCCCGGAGACCAGCCCCGGCAATTTCACCTGGGACGAGCAGATGGGCCGCTGGGTGATGACGGTGTTCAACTCCTATCAATGGGACCTGAACTACACGAACCCGGCGGTCTTCATCGAGATGGTGGACATCATCCTCTTCTGGGCCAACCGGGGCGCGGACATCATTCGTCTGGATGCGGTTGCCTTCCTCTGGAAGCGCATCGGCACCGCCTGCCAGAACGAGCGGGAGGCGCACCTGATCCTGCAGATGATGAAGGATTGCTGTCAGGTGGTGGCGCCCGGGGTGCTCTTCATCGCCGAG
This sequence comes from Chromatiaceae bacterium, assembly GCA_049284555.1. GTDB lineage: Bacteria > Pseudomonadota > Gammaproteobacteria > Chromatiales > Chromatiaceae > Thiodictyon. Next base: position 9,187 of record JBAPYD010000830.1, read on the forward strand.
GCCATCGTCGCCCCCCTGGAGATCATCAAGTACTTCGGCGAGGACGCGGTCATCGCAAAGGAGTGCGAGATCGCCTACAACGCCACCTTCATGGCCCTGCTGTGGGACGCGGTCGCGACCAAGAACGCGCGCCTCCTGACCCAGGGACTCAAGAGCCTTCCGAACAAGCTCGACCGGGCCACCTGGCTCAACTACGTCCGCTGCCACGACGATATCGGCCTCGGGTTCGATGATGCGGACATCAGGGCCTGCGGCTACGAGCCCAGGGCACACCGCCAGTTCCTGGTGGACTGGTTCACGGGCCGGTTCGAGAGCTCCCCTGGACGGGGACGGCCCTTCGGGCTCAACCCCAAGACGGGAGACGCGCGTATTGCCGGGTCCCTGGCCTCCCTGGCAGGGCTCCAGACGGCCGTGGAGCAACAGGACCAGGAGGCCATCGATCGGGCCGTTGACCTCGTCCTGACCCTCCATGGCATGATCCTGGCCTTCGGCGGCATTCCCCTGCTCTGGTACGGTGACGAGCTGGGGACCTTCAACGACGACTCCTTCCTGGAGGATCCCAACAAGGCCAGCGATACCCGATGGATGCACCGGCCGCGCATCGACTGGCAACGGGCCGAGGAGCGGCACCATCACGGGACCCCGGAGCAGCGCATCTTCGACGGGCTCAAGCGTCTCATCGCCGTGCGCAAGGGCACCCTCGCGTTCGCCGACTTCAACAACCGGGAGTTGATCGAGGTGGAGAACCCGCACCTCTTCGCCTTCCTGCGCACCCCGCCCGGCCTCCAGGGGACCGCGGTGCTGGTGGTCGCCAACTTCGACCTCAACCCCCAGTACCTGGACCTCGACAGCCTGAGCACCCGCGGGCACTTCCGTTTCGGCCAGCTCCAGGACCTGGCCAGCGGCCACACCCCGGCCCTGTTCAACGGCCGGCTCGTGGTGCCACCCCACCGCTTCTACTGGCTCGCGGAGCAGCGCCCGGGGCTGGGGCTGTGACGACCGGGCTCTAGCCCGCGATTGCGGCCTCCACGGGAGTCGCTCGAGGCGGCGCTTGACTGCGTAAAGCGGGCACGACGGGAGGCCGAAAGGGGCCGCCACGCGACGCCATCGCGTACTGCGCGTTGCCGTCACCGGCTGCTACAGTTGCGAAATGCCACCAGCATCCTCAGATTGTGGTCGCGAGGTACAGACCATGGTTAAACGCGCGCTCCTGTCCGTCCTGACGATTCTTCCTCTGGTTGCCGGCTGCGCACACCAGGGGATCGAGCCTGCCCCCGAGACCCTGAGCAGCCAAGCGGGCGCCCAGATAGAGGAGGTGAGCCAGGCGAGCATCGCCCCGACACCCGAGACGACGGGCACGGGCGTCAAGTCGACCGCGATCCACCCGAAGAGCGACCACCGCTACCACCTGCCTCCGGCCCAGTCCAGGGCCCTCACCATCTATCTGGGCTCCCAGACCTTCGAGTACGTGGAGGACGATCAAGTGGTGGCCAGTGGGCCCGTCTCCTCCGGGTCCGCGGAGCACCCCACGCCCACGGGCAGCTTCCGGGTACTCAGCAAGGACAAGGACAAGCGCTCGGGCAAGTACACGAACTTCTTCGACCAGAACACCCCCATGCCCTATTCGCTCCAGTTCCACGGGCCTTACTTCGTCCATGAGGGGTGGCTGCCGGGTTACGCCGACTCCCACGGGTGCGTGCGACTGCAGTACGAGGACGCGCGGCTCGTGTACAACCGCATGAAGATCGGGGACCCCGTTCGCGTGGTGGGCAAGGGTCGGGCACGCGCCCAGACCCCCTGGGGCGACCAGCACCCCGTGTTCTGAAGACGGAGAAAAAAAGCCCGGCGCAGGGCCGGGCTTGAACGTCTCGGGGGTAAACGAGACGAGGAGGACTCGGTTGAAGTCCGAGGGCGGAGGGGGTCTACCCGTTCGTCTCCACCCCGTGCAATCTCGGTTGCGATCCCTTCAATGCATGAAGAGACCGCCGTTGACCGGCAGGTTGGCGCCGGTGACATAGCCGCTTTCCTCGGCCGCCAGAAAGGCCACGGCCGAGGCGATCTCTTCCGGGGTGCCCATGCGGCGCATGGGAACACCACTGATAATCGCGTTGCGCACCCCGTCGTCCATGGCGAGCGTCATCGCGGTCTCCACGTAACCGGGTGAGACGGTGTTGACGGTCACGCCCTTGGCGGCGCCCTCTTGGGCCAAGGCCATGGTGAACCCATGCATGCCGGCCTTCGCCGCGGAATAATTGGCCTGGCCGAACTGACCACGCTGGCCGTTCACCGACGAAATGTTGATGACTCGGCCCCAGCCTCGCTCCAGCATCCCCTCCCAAATCTGGCGGGTGACGTTGAAGACGCTATTCAGATTGACGTTGATCACCGCCTCCCACTGGGCGGGCTCCATCTTCTTGAAGGACTTGTCGCGGGTGATTCCCGCGCAATTCACCAGGATATCGACGGGCCCATGGCTTGCCTCGACCTCGGCGATCATGCGGGCGCTGTCCTCGAAGGAGGCCACGTCTCCGGCGATGGTTTCGATAATGATCCCCTCGGCCGCGCGCTCCGCCCTCCAGGTCTCGACCGCCTCGGCCTCCGAGGAACGGTGATTGGCGATCACGGTGCAGCCGTCCTTCGCCAAACGGACGCAAATGGCGGTGCCGATGCCACCGGTGCCGCCGGTTACGAGTGCAACTCGTGCCATGGTCTCTATCCTCCAGGTCCTATTTGTCGTGAAGCCGCGCTGAGACCACGGGCTTGAGCAGCCGCTTCGCGGGACTTGCTCCTGCCAGCTCATCGAGGGACGCAGCGTCCCGTCCCGCTACTTGGTTTCGCAGCCCGTCCTTGGACCGCGGGGAACCGAGGCGGGGCATCAGGCCGCGGACGGGGCACCCTTGCGCAGCTCGGCGCCGACTTCCGCCAGATTCTTCTCGAGCCAATGGCGGTAGTCGTCGCGCACCTCGCCAGCCACGCTGATGTTGGTCCTGGCCTCGCTCATGAGGCGCTCGCTGAGCTCCTTGGCCGCCTCGACCTGACCCTTCACGAGCTCGTTGTAGCCCTTGGACTCGGTCGCCAGCTTCATGACACGGATGCCGTGCTCCATGAAGAGATTGATGGAATCCATCTGACGAGAGGCCAGGCGCTCGAAGGCGCGCAGGTTGAGCTCGCCCAGGCTCGTCATGCGCTCAAAGCCCTTGTTGGTCATCTCGTTGACGGTGTTCATGGTGTCGTTCACGGTGGTCATCGGAGGTCTCTCCTGCATTTGTGCGGTGCAGCATTTGTTGCAGTGCACAATAGCGGCAGAGCAAGCCCCTGTCAACAACGAGATTTGCGCTGACGGGAGCGGCGGGTGGATTCAGGTAGGGTCCGCCCGTAGGTCGGCGATGGGGCTCTCAGGGAGTCTTGTCGTCCTCGCCCTTGGGCTTGCCCTGACCACCGAGCCCCAGACCCGCCGCACGCAGGAAGTCCCTCTGCAGTTCCGACCACAGATCCACGTTGCGCTGGGTCGCGCGGGTCATGGCCTCGAAGGGGTTCTCGCCCCAGGCCTCGGCCATCTGCTTCTGCTGCTTGGCGAAGAGCTCGAGGGCGTTCTCCAGGTAGCGGGCGAAGAACCCGTGGAGGGTTCCTCCGTAGAAGCGGATGATCTGGGACAGCATCGTGGCGCTGAAGAGGGGCTCACCCCCCGTCTCCTCTTCCAGCATGACCTGGAGCAGGATCGAGCGGGTAATGTCCCCGTCATTGGCCGTATCGACGACCCGGAAGGGGATGCAGCGCATGACCAGGTCGCGCACGTCGGCCAAGGTGATGTAGCGGCTGACCTCCGTGTCGTAGAGACGCCGGTTGGGGTACTTCTTGATGATCCGCTCGCCCGTCATGATCCCCTCCGCAGACTTCCCCAAGACCTCACGGTCACCAGAGCCGCAAGACCGATCCACTCGGTCCCTTGCGGCTCGGCCCCCGCGACCCTCCTAGCGCTCCACCGCCAAGGCCACGCCCTGACCGCCGCCGATGCACAGGGTGGCAAGCCCCCGGTTGGCATCCCGCTTCTGCATCTCGTGGAGCAGGGTCACCAGCACCCGGGCGCCGGAGGCGCCGATGGGGTGTCCGATGGCGATGGCCCCGCCGTTCACATTCACCTTGGAGAGGTCCCAGCCCATCTCCTGGTTGACCGACATGGCCTGGGCCGCGAAGGCCTCGTTGGCCTCGATCAGGTCCAGGTCCGACGGGGTCCAACCCGCCTTCCCGAGACAGTCCGTGGAGGCCGGGATGGGCCCCGTCCCCATGATGGCGGGATCGACGCCCGCCGCGGAGAACGCCACCAGCCGCGCCATGGGGGCGAGCCCAAGCGCCTTGGCCTTGGACTCGGTCATGACCATCACCATGGCCGCCCCGTCGTTGATGCCGGAGGCGTTGCCGGCGGTCACGGTGCCCTCCTTGTCGAAGGCGGGCCTCAGCCGTGCCAGGGTCTCCACCGTGGTGCCTGAACGGGGGAACTCGTCCTGGGAGAAGACCACCGGATCGCCCTTCCTCTGGGGGATGCTCACCGGGACGATCTCATCGGCGAAGCGCCCGGACTTGATGGCGGCCTCGGCCTTCTGCTGGGAGGCGGCGGCGAAGGCGTCCTGGGCCTCTCGGCCGATCTGATACTGCGTGGCGATGTTCTCCGCGGTGACCCCCATGTGGATCTGCTGAAAGGCGTCCACCAGCCCGTCCACCAGCATGGTGTCCACGAGCTTCCAGTCACCCATCCGCTGCCCCTCCCGGGAGCGCGGCAGGGCGTGGGGGGACTGGCTCATACTCTCCTGGCCGCCAGCGATCACGATCTCCGCGTCCCCGCAGGCGACCGCCTGCATCGCCAGGTGCACGGCCTTGAGACCGCTGCCGCAGACCTTGTTGATGGTCATCGCCGGCACTTTATGAGGCAGGCCGGCCTTGATCGCCGTCTGCCGGGCGGGATTCTGACCCGTGCCGGCGGTGAGCACCTGGCCCAGGATGACCTCGTCGATCTGATCCGGCTGGACGCCGGTGCGCTCCAGGAGGGCCTGGAGGACGACGACGCCGAGCTCGACCGCCGGGAGTGAGGAAAGGCTGCCGCCGAAGCTGCCGACCGCGGTCCGTGCCGCGGCGACGATGACGATGTTGTCGCGCATGGGTGTGCTCTGCCCCTTTTGGTGGGTGAAGTCGATAGCCGCAGGGGAGGATCGCGGGTCGGGCGCACGACTGCCGGATGAGCCGAACGCGCGCTCGGGCCCCGGGAAATGGGGCGTCTGGATAGACCCGCCGCGGGGCTCGGTCGCCCCGTCTGAACCTCCTCTGAGCCAACTATAGCGGACTTTGTTGCAGTGCACAATTTTACGTGCTAGCTTCTTTTGACCACGTCCGAGGAGGTTGGAAAATGAGCAAACAAGGCCTGTTCTCAGAGGACTGGCTGGAGATCCAGCGCAAGTATTGGGATGGCTGGACCGAGATGAGCCGCAAGGCCATGGGGACCGAGGGCGGCGATGCCACCAAGCCCTGGGAGTCTGCCCTGGACCACTGGTGGCAGGCCCTGTCTCCGGCCACGCCGGATGCCGCGCAGGAATTCATGGAGCGGATGATCGACCAGGGCAAGGTCTTCTTCCGACTCGCGGAGACCTTCGTCCCCGGCACCAGCGCCGGCTCCGGGACGGACGCCTGGTCGGCCCTCACCAAGACCCTGGAGGACCTGCAAGGGAGCTTCTCGGGTAACCTCCAGGACAGCGGTGACGCCCTGCACCGCATGATGGCCTTCTGGGAGCTGCCCTACGACAACTGGCAGCGCATGATGTCCTCCCTGTCCCCCATCCCCGGGGATATCCTGCGAAACATGCCCCACGACCCGGTCCGGGGACACGTGGAGCGGGTGCTCTCCGCCCCCGGTCTGGGCTACACCCGGGAGGAGCAGGGGCAGTATCAGGACCTGATTCGCCGCTCCCTGGACTATCAGAGCGCCCTGCAGGACTACCTGGCCTTCTACGCCAAGCTCGGCGTCAAGTCGGTCGAGCGCATGCGCGCCTACCTCCAGGGCCTGGTCGACGGCGGCGAGAGCATCGACTCGGCCCGCGCCATCTACGACAACTGGGTCCGCTGCTGCGAGGAGGTCTACGGGGAGGAGGTCATCACCCCCGAGTACGCGCGCATCCACGGCCATCTGATCAATGCCCAGATGGCCCTGAAGAAACGGATGTCGGTGATGGTGGATGAATCCCTGGGCGCCTTGAACATGCCCTCCCGCAGCGAGCTCCGCACCCTCCAGGACCGACTTCAGGAGACCCGCCGGGAGAACAAGCGCCTGCGGCAGGACCTGCTCGGCCTCCAGCGGCAGGTCGCCGCCCTGGTCGCGGCCGCTGGACGCGAAGAGCCGGCCACCGCGCCAGCCCCCCGGGGACAATC
>JBAPYD010000831.1:0-2122 GCA_049284555.1 Chromatiaceae bacterium
GGCTACGCCCTCGCGCGCGTCCCGCCGCCCGACGCCCTGGTCGATCACGACACCCGCACCATGGACGTCACCTTCATGGCCAATCCCGGGCCCCGGGTCACCCTGGGACCGACCACCGTGATCGGACTCGACCGGCTGCGGGAGGACTATGTGCATCGCCGCCTGGGGCTCGAGCCCGGCGAGCCCTTCAGCCCCAGCCGCTTGGAGACCGCGCGCCGGGACCTCCTTGCCCATGGCGTGCTGGCCTGGGCGAGGCTCACCCCGGGGACCAGCCCCGATCCCGACGGACGCCTGCCCTTGACCCTGGAGCTCGCGGAGCGCCCCCCTCGGGTGGTGCGCCTGGCGGGCGCCTATGCCAGCGACGAGGGGGGAACCCTCTCGGGCGCCTGGACCCACCGAAACCTCTTCGGACGCGCCGAGCGGCTGACCCTCCAGGGCGAGGTCGGACGCATCGTCCAGAACCGGCCCGATACGCTGAATTATCTGGTCCGCGCCACCCTGCGGGTCCCGGATGTCTGGGTGCGCGACCGGGATCTGCAGCTCGATCTGGCCGCCGTCTCCGAGAGCCTCGATGCCTATGACCGGGAGGCGGTGACCGCCGCCCTGGCCTTGGAGCGGCGGTTCTCCGACCGATTGACCGCGGGCGCCGGCCTCGCCTTCGAGGACGCCCGGGTCACCCAGGACGCCACCACCCAGGACTACCGGCTGCTCTCGCTCCCCCTGACCATCGGCTTTGACGGCGCCGATGACCCCCTGGACCCGCGGACGGGACTGCGGCTCTCGGCGGCGGTGACCCCGGCCCAGGTGCTCGAGGGCGAGCCCGCTACCGGGTTCCTGGTCGTGCGGGGGGTCGGTTCTGGTTACTGGTCCCTGCCGGGGATCGCACCGGGGATTCGGCGCGAACGGGACGGCGAGACCCCGGAGCGCCCGGCAGCGGGGGTCAGCCCCAGCGCGCCTCCCCGTCCCTCTGTCCTGGCGGGCCGGCTGGTGCTGGGCAGCATCGTCGGCGCGTCGCCCGATCAGGTCCCCCCGGATTGGCGCTTCTATGCCGGGGGCGGTGGCTCGGTCCGGGGCTACCCCTTCCAATCCATCGGCCCGCGCACCGCGTCCGGTCAGCCGGCCGGGGGCGACGGGCTCCTGGAGGTCTCCCTGGAGCTGCGCCAGCCCCTCTCCGGTCCCTGGGGCCTGGTCCTGTTCGCCGACGCCGGGGCGGTCTCCGAGACCGGGATCCCCGGGACGGGGGACTTGTCCGTCGGGGTCGGACTCGGGGTCCGTTATCAGACGCCCGTCGGAGCCGTGCGGGTCGATGTGGCCACCCCGCTCAATCCGGCCGAGGGCGACTCCCCGGTCCAGCTCTACATCGGCCTGGGGCAGGCCTTCTGATCGTGCTCCAGATCCTGCGACAGTCGCTCCTGCACCTCGGCCGCCAGCTGGCCCTGATCCTCTGGCTGGTGGTGCTGGTCTCCGCGGCCCTCCTCCTCGCGGCGAGCACGGAGTCGGGGCAGCGGCTCTTGAGCCGGGGCATACAGGAGCTCACCGACGGCCAGGTCGTGCTTCAGGGCCTGAGCGGGGACCGGCCCTGGGCCCCCCGGCTCCAACGGCTGGAGCTGCGAGACCGGCAGGGCGCCTGGCTGGTGGTCGAGGAGGCGGCCCTGGATCTCCACCCGCGATTCCTGGCCCGGGCCGAGATCGCCATCGGGTCCCTGACCGCCAGGACACTGACCCTGTACCGACTGCCCACGGCCAGCGGCGACGGCGCGTCCTGGGCCCCACCGCCCTTGCGGATTCGCCTCGGCCGCATGGCGATCGAGGAGGTGCATCTCGAGCCGGCCTTTCCCGGCGCCCCACGGCTCTCGGTGGAGGGCGAGGCCGCCCTGGGGGGCTCCGGACCCCTGGAGGCCCGGCTGGAGATCCGGGCACCCGGGCGCCCCGACCGCTACCGGCTGGATCTCCAGACGGCACCGGGGGACCATCGCCTCGCCCTGAGCCTCGCGGAGTCACCTGAGGGTCTGCTGCCGGCCCTCGCCGGGTCCCTGAGCTGGCCGCTCCCGGCGGGGCTAAGGGATTGGAGACTCGACCTCCAGGCCGCGGGCCCGACCGCCGCCCTCGCCCTCCGGGCCTC
>JBAPYD010000832.1:0-2076 GCA_049284555.1 Chromatiaceae bacterium
GCTCAGTGCCGTGGCGATGACCTCGCCCCCGGGCAGCGCGTGCTTGTCGAGCTGTGCGGCCACCTTGCGCAGGGTCTCCTCATGGGCCTCCGTGGTCTCGCGGATGGCCTGGGCGATGACGTTTTCCTCGTACTCCTGGATCTCACGTCCGAAGCAGGTCCGGTAGGCCTCGCCGGCCTCGACGTAGTCGGTGAACTCGCAATCGGTGGTGCGCGGGCGGAAGCTGGCCTGACGGAACAGGTTGTTGTTGGTGAAGGTGGTGCGGGCCTCCAGGGACAGGGCGGACTCGATGACCTGTCCCTTGCTGGTCGCCTCGATCTTGCCGGCGCGCAGCAGGGCGATGACCAGCAGGCGCACGACGTCGAACTCCCAGCCGAAGGGCTCCTTGGCGAATTCGTCGGTGAGGTAGCGCCCGCTGGCCGTCTCGCCGTAGCTGGTGCGGTTCTCGATACGCGCGAGCACCTCGGCGAGCACGCCGTGCTCGACATTGAACACGGGCTTGCCGCCCTGGTCCCGGACGAGGTGCAGGTCGGTGTAGACGGCGGTCAGTCCCCGCAGGTTCTCGGTGGTCAGCAGGGAGTCCAGATCCGGCTTGCTGACGCGGGCCGCGGCCTCCTCGAAGCGGTCGAAGACCTCCGGCAGGGCCTGGGAGAGGACCTTGGCGGCGGCACGGGAGACGTCGCTCGCGCCCTCGTCGGGGCTGCGGTCGTTGCCGCGGAAGAAGATGGTGCCGTTGAGCAGGGACTGCCTGATGAGGCGCCGCAGCTCGTCCTGGTGGCGCCGCTGCCGGAGTTTCTCCTCGGCGACCAGGGCGGTCTCGTCCTTGGTCTGGGCGCCGCGCTCCTTGCGCGAGAGGATCTCCCTGGAGCGGCAGAGCTCGACGGTCTCGCGGTCGATGGCCTCATCCAGGGCGGCGGCCCAGAAGACGGCCTTGGTCTCCGTCTGGCTGCGCCGGCGGAGCTCCTCGACCTGCTCGTCGTAGGCCTGGCCCGACTCGGCCAGGGCGAGGTGGAAGGGGATGTCGCCGTCCACCGTGAGCCGCCCGCCGAGGTAGAGACCCGCCTTGAAGAGCTTGACGTCGAGCAGGCTGTGGGAAGGCTGGGGCTGCCAGAGGGCGGTGACGACCTCCGCGTGCAGGCGGCTGCTGTCGCCGGGCTTGGGGGCGAGACCGGAGCGCTGGCGCTCCCAGTCGTCCTCGGCGGGGGTCGGGATGCGGTAGCCGTCGTCGCCGCGGCGCACCATCAGTCCCTTCTCCAGGGCGTCGAGGGCCTGGCGCACCTCGGGGAGGCGCGAGTCGGCATCGACGCCCGGGTGCAGGGCGGCGGCGATGTTCTCAGGCGTGCGGTGGATGCTGCGCACGTACTGCAGCAGGCAGATCGCCTTGGCGACCGGCTGGGCAAGCGGGTGCTCGATCTTCTTGCCGATGTCGTCGATCTTGGCGCGGATCTCGCTGCCGATGTTGCCGGAGACCAAATCGTAGATCTGATCGACCCGGGCGAGCTGTCCGATGGGCTGGCTCGCCAGGTCCACGTCCGGGTGGATCAGCAGCTGTTGGGCGAGCTTGATGATGGTGCGGTTTGCACCGCCGACGTGCTTGCTCGCCCCGCCCTGGGTCCGCAGACCCGAGACGATCTGGATGATGAGGTCGATCTGGTAGGGGAGGAGCGGGTAGAGGTCGATAAAGGACTCGGTCGAGAGCTCCGGGAGCTTGATGTCCGCGGTGATGCGGGTGTTGTCGGTGAGCCGGCCGCGGTGCGTGGTGAACAGCTCACGGAGCTGCTTCTCGGCCTCGGCGTTCTTGGAGAGGACGCGCTTGCTGGTGACCTCCGAGATATCGGACGGCTCCAGGTGCACCTGGAGCGGGAATCGGTCCATGAGACGGGCAAGCTCGACGCGCTTGTCGTCGAGTCCCCCGACGAGCTCGGTCAGCTTCTCCTGGGAGGTGACGACCACCCACATCTTGCCGCGGCCGATGCGGCCGAGGTTCTGCACCACGGCCTGGAGGTCGAGCATCTTCTGGACATCGCGGGCGACGAACTGACCGACCTCGTCGACGACGAAGAGCAGGGACTTGTC
>JBAPYD010000833.1:0-1743 GCA_049284555.1 Chromatiaceae bacterium
GTGGCGGGGAGCCGGGGGCCTCAGCCTTGGGGACGGCGGCGGGGGCCTGGGGCGCCTCGACCTCCTCGGGTGAGGTCCCCTCGTCCGCGGCAGGCACGGCCTCGGGACGCAGGGTGAGGATCAGGTCACCCTGGTTGAGCTTGTCGCCGACCTCGACGGCGACCGACTCCACCATCCCGGCCTGGGGCGAGGGGATCTCCATGGTCGCCTTGTCGCTCTCCAGGGTCAGGATCGACTGGTCCACCGCGATGCGGTCGCCGACCGAGATCAGGATCTCGATGACCGGCACGTCGTGGAAGTCACCGACGTCCGGCAGGGTCACGGCCACCGGCTCCCCGCCGAGAGGCATCGACTCCGGCGCCGGTGCGGAGGCTGGGGCGGGCGCGCTCGGGGCCGGCGGGGGCGAGACGGGCTCTGGTGCCGAAGTTGGTGCGGCGGCGGAGGTGGCTTGTTCGGCGCGTGTCCCCTCGGTCTGCAGGCGAAACAGAGGGCTGCCCTGGCTCACCTTGTCCCCGACCTGGACCAGGACCTCGGAGATCACGCCGCCCTTGGGTGCGGGGATCTCCATGGTCGCCTTGTCGCTCTCCAGGGTGAGCAGGGACTGCTCGGGCTCGATGCGATCACCGGGACCGACCAGGACCTCGATGACCGGGATCTCGGAGAAGTCCCCGATGTCGGGCAGCAGGATTGATTCGACGGTTGCCACGCTATGATCTCCTCGTGTGGGCTCGCCTGGGCCGGGGCCTGTCGGACCGATCGGTCAGACCTTGAGGGGGTTGGGCTTATCGGGGTCGATCCGGTACTTCTGGATCGCCTCCGAGACCGTCGAGCTGGGAATCTCTCCCTCGTCGGCCAGCGCCTTGAGGGCGGCCACCGCCACGTAGTAACGGTTGACCTCGAAGAACTTGCGCAGCTGGCTGCGCATGTCGCTGCGGCCGAAGCCATCGGTGCCGAGGACGACGTAGCGGCGCGGCACGTAGGGGCGGATCTGGTCCGCATAGGCGCGCATGTAGTCGGTCGCCGCAACGATGGGGCCCCGGCTTCCGGCGAGCTGGGCCTCCACGTAGGTGGTGCGCTGCTCCTGATCCGGATGGAGCATGTTCCAGCGCTCCGCGTCCATGCCCTCGCGCCGGAGCTCATTGAAGCTGGTGACGCTCCACACGGCAGACCCCACGTCGAAGTCCTTTTCCAGCAGCTCGGCGGCCGCGAGCACCTCCCGCAGGATGGTCCCGGCCCCCAGGAGCTGGACGCGATGGGCACGCTCCTCGCCCCGATAAACCCGGTACATGCCCTTGAGGATGCCCGCCGCCACGCCCCCCTGCGCCCCCCCCGGCATGGCGGGCTGGACGTAGTTCTCGTTCATGGTGGTGATGTAGTAGAAGCAGTTCTCCTTCTCCTGGTACATGCGACGCAGCCCGTCCTGGACGATGACCGCCAGCTCGTAGGCGTAGGCGGGGTCATAGGAGACACAGTTGGGGATGGTGGCCGCCACCAGGTGGCTGTGCCCGTCCTGGTGCTGGAGCCCCTCCCCGGCCAGGGTGGTGCGCCCGGCGGTGCCGCCGATCAGGAAGCCCCGGGCCTGCATGTCGCCCGCGGCCCAGGCCAGGTCGCCGACCCGCTGGAAGCCGAACATCGAGTAGTAGATGTAGAAGGGGATCATGCTCTGGCCGTGGTTCGCGTAGGCGGTGGCCGCCGCGATCCAGGACGACATGGCCCCGGCCTCGTTGATCCCCTCCTGGAGGA
>JBAPYD010000834.1:0-2815 GCA_049284555.1 Chromatiaceae bacterium
ATCCAGGACCGCGCCCGGCCGGCGCAACCGAGCCGGCAGGGCGCTCAGCAGGGCCTCGCCCAGGGGTTGCTGATAGTAGGTCGCCGACCAGCGAATCAGGGCCAGGTCGTCCGGACCGAACAGGGGATTGGGATCGAGCCGGCGCAGCACGTGCTTGAGTTGCCCCCGGTCCTGGTCGGTGTCCTCCCCGACCTCGACGACAATGCCGACCCGCTGACCACGACCGAAGGAAACCAGCACCCGCTCACCCGGCACGGGCCGCCCCGCTTGCGCGGGGTCCGGATCGAGGGGCGGCAAATAGTCGAACAGATCCGCCAAGGGCACACCGACCGCAACCCGCACAATCGCGTCAGTGGGCGGCGACTCGGGCACCCGCGGCCGGGGGTCGGTATCGAGGGGCTCCAATGGGCCGGATTGATTGACCACGCGGCGACGGCGGCTAGCGTGCGCTCGTAAACGCTTTAGCGACCGCTGGTTGGGCCACGATCCCGAAGCGGCATGTATTAAAAAACCGTAACCTCTCAGCAAGTCTCGTCAAAACCAATGTGTTCACAAAATCTGTGGATAACTCTGGGGACAGTCCGTCAACAAGCGCGATGAAGCAGCACCAGCGTTACGGTTTTGTTGAATTGGCGAAAAATTAACCATCTCCTAACTCATTATTTCTAATAGTTTTTTAGAGATACGTGGAACTCTAATATAGAGCGTGACACCGGCTGAGGTCGGCGCACCGTCGCGGTGCGTCCCTGTGAATCCTTCAGACGTGGCCGAGGGTCACAGGAGGCTCGCTGAAACTCCGCGTCCCGGCGCGCGCGTCGGCTCTGGCAAGGGCCCGGGCGGCCCTTCCCCGGGACCTCACCGGCGCTTGCGCCAACAAGGCGAGCGTGTATCATTCGGCGCAAATTCCGAGCCGTATCTTCCCATGGTGCCACTGAGCCAACAGGTACTGCGAACGGATTTGGCGGGCATGCCCCTCGAATGGGTGGACTATCGGGCCGCCGCCCGACTCTACGCCCTCGAGCAGGTCGCCTATGCCTGTGGCGACACCCTCTTTCGGCTGCGTGGCGGGCTCAACGCGAGGACGCAGCAGCGCAGCCAGCTGCAGATCCACTCCATCATCGCCACCCACGGCATGCACCACGCCCTGAGCAAGCTTCAGGACGACTATTTGCCGCCCCTCTCCAACCGTACCCTGTTCCAGCGGGACGATCATCTCTGCATGTACTGTGGCCACCGCTACTCCGGGCGCCATCTCTCCCGTGACCATGTGCGTCCGACCAGCAAGGGCGGTGGGGATACCTGGAACAACGTCGTCACCGCCTGCATCCGCTGCAACAACTACAAGGCCGGGCGCACCCCGGAGGATGCGGGCATGGAGCTCCTGGCGGTCCCCTTCACCCCGACCCACGCGGAGTACGTCTATTTGATGGGCCGCAATGTCCTGGCGGATCAGATGGAGTTCCTGCGCGCCCATTTCCCCCGCAGCAGCCCGCTGCACCGCCGGATCGGATCCAGGTAGTCACCAGTGACCGATTGGGAGGCCGTCGGGCGCCACATCGGGGCGGTCACCGGCCGGTCCTTCACACCCCGAGCCCATCGGGCCGTCGGAGGCGGCTGCATCAACAGCGCCGTCATCCTGAGCGACGGGGCGCTGGACTATTTCGTCAAATGCAACGACGCCTCCCGGCTCGACATGTTCGAGGCGGAGGCGGATGGGCTCGACGGCCTCGCCGCCGCGGGGGCGCTGCGCGTGCCCGAGGCCATCTGCTGGGGCCTGGCGGGAGGCGCGAGCTATCTCGTCCTGGAGCGGCTCGACCTGGAGGGCAGAACCAATGGGGCCGAGATGGGGCGGCGACTGGCGGCACTCCATCGCTCGGTCGGGAAGCACTTCGGCTGGCGGCGCGACAACTACATCGGGGCCACCCCCCAGCCGAACCCCGAATCCCGGGACTGGACCACCTTCTTCCGCGATCACCGGCTCGGCTATCAGCTCGACCTGGCCGCGCGCAACGGACATGCCCGCACCCTGCAGCCCGGCGGCGAGCGCCTGATGGCGGGGCTGGATGCCCTCATCGACCATCACCCCGTCCCCTCCCTCCTCCACGGGGACCTCTGGACGGGCAACGCGGGCTACCTGCCGGACGGCACACCCGCCGTCTTCGATCCGGCGGTGTACTATGGGGACAGGGAGGCGGATCTCGCCATGAGCGAGCTCTTCGGCGGGTTCGGCCGGGATTTCTACGCCGCGTACCGGGAGGCCTGGCCCCTGGACGCGGGCTACGGCACCCGCAAGACCCTCTACAACCTCTACCACATCCTGAACCACGTGAATCTGTTCGGCGGTGGTTATCTCGGCCAGGCCCGGGGCATGATCGACCGACTCCTGGCCGAGATCCGTTGACATCCGCGGGCCCGCGCCGTCAGCGGGTTCAGGCTGCCGGCCGTTGGGGACACCCCGCGAGGTGACATCGAAGATGACGGTTGTGTTAAAACTTCCCGGAATCGACTGGTGATCCTCGCCGCCCTGCTTGCGCTACGCGAATTCCGTTTTTCATATGCCACGGGAACTTCTGATCCTCCGCCATGCCAAGTCGGATTGGGGTTCCGGTGCCGAGAGCGATTTCGAGCGCCCGCTCAGCCGCCGCGGCAAGCAGGATGCACCAAAGGTCGGGGCTTGGCTCTATCGGGAGGGACTGGTCCCCGATCATGTGGTCAGCTCACCCGCGGAGCGGGCCCGCCAGACGACGATCAAGGTCTGCAAGAGCCTTGACATCGGCAAGAAGCGCATCGTCTGGGATCCGGACCTCTATGAGGC
>JBAPYD010000835.1:0-4752 GCA_049284555.1 Chromatiaceae bacterium
CGGGGCAGAGGCGGACCCCCCCATGCGGGAGCGTTACCAGGCGGCGCGGGAGCGCTTCCTTCGGGCCTACGAGGCCCATCTCCAGGCCACCACCGCGGAGATCGCCGCCAAGGAGGCACGCGGGGCCGAGCGCAAGGCGCGGGAGGCCCTCATCACCCAGGCCCGGGGCGCCGTGGAGCAGGACGACGAGAAGGCCCTGGGGGCCTTGCGCGAGGGGCTCGCGGTCGAGTGGGCGGCCCTGGAGCGAGGGCTTCCGGAGTCGGAGCAGGGGGCGCTCGACCGCCGGTTCGAGCAGACCCTGGCGGCCCTGGACACCCGGTTGGAGGAGCTGGCGGAGCGTCGCAAGGCCCAGCGGCGGCTGGCAAGGCTCAAGACGCGCCTCGCGTCCCGGCTCACCGAGTCCGGCCCGCTGGACAGCGCGCGCATCCGCGGCGAGCTGGCCGAGCTGCGCTCCCTGCTCCAGACCCTCGGTCAGCCCGTGAACGAAGAGATCTCGGGGATCAGCCAGGAGTTGGAAGCCAGGCTCAGGGAGCAGCGCAAGGAGGCCGAGCATCGGATCCAGTCCCTACCGGAACGCATCACGGAGCTCGAGGGGATGCTCGAGAGCGGCGAGCTCAAGCGGGCCGAGCCCCTCCATGAGGACATCGCCTCGGACCTGGAGCTGGGGCGACGGAGTGGGATCGCGGAGGATGCCATCACCGGGCTGAATACCCGCCTGCGATCCTTGAGCGGTCGCCTCAGAGACCTCCAGCACTGGCGTCGCTGGGGAACGAATCAGCATCGGGCCGCCCTCTGTGAGGCGATGGAGGCCCTGCGCAACGAGGATCTGCCGCTCGCCGCGGTGGCGGAGCGGTTCCACGTCCTGCAGGCGGACTGGAAGGGGCTGGACCCGTCGGTGGCCCCCGCCAATCGCTCCCTGTGGACACGCTTCCACCAGGCCAGCGAGGCGGTGCTCGAACGCTGCCGCCCCTATCTGGAGGCGGAGGCGGCGGAGCGGGAGACCAACCGCGCGGCCCGCGAGAATGTTTGCCGTCAGCTCGAGGAATTCCTGGCCCGGGTCGATTGGACCCGCATCGACTGGCGCCGGGTCCTGCACGCCGAGCGCGAAACCCGTCAGGCGTGGGCCTCCATCGGCCCGACCGACGATCGCCAGCGCCGCCCCCTGGATCGTCGCTTCCGGCGGGCGATCAAGGAGCTGGACCAGCGCCTGGAGACCGAGCGGGAGCGCAATCAGGCCTTCAAGCAGGGGCTGATCGAGCGGGTGCGGTCCCTGGCGGAGTCCGCGGACCTGGACGCTGCCATCGAGGAGACGAAGGCACTGCAACGCCAGTGGCACACGACCGTGCCGGCCCGGCAGCGGGACGAGAATCGTCTATGGCAGGACTTCCGCGCCGCCTGCGACGCGGTGTTCGAGCGCCGGGCCGCCCTCCACCAGGCCCATCGGGCAGAGCTGGAGTCCAATCTGCACGCTCGCGAGGCCCTGCGCGAGGAAGCGGAGGCCCTGCTTGGCGGGCCGGGAGACGCCCGGGCCCTGGCCAGCACGCTACGGGAGCTCGAGCACCGCTGGCGAGACGCGGAGTCCCTTCCCGTCCCGCGCCAGGCGGCGGGCGCCCTGTCCCGGCGCTGGCAACAGGCGCGCGAGCAGCTCCGTGACCGCATCCAGACGCTGGAGGCCGAGGAGCGGCGCGCTGCACTGGAGCTTCTGGCCCAACGGGCAGCCCTGTGCGAGTCCGTGGAGCACCAGGTCCTGGGTCTGCGGGAGGCTGAGCCGCCGCTGGACCTCAAGGCCACGCGCAAGGACTGGTCGGATCTGCCACCGCTTCCCGATGCGACCCTCCAGGAGGCCATGACGACCCGCCTGGATCGCGCCCTGGAGGCCGCGGGCAATCCCGAGGGGCTCACCGCGCTGCGTGCGGGTCTCACCCGCAACCAGGAGGACCGACGCCACCTGTGCCTGGCCCTCGAGATCGCGGCTGGCGTGGAGTCTCCCCCGGAGCTTAACCAGGAGCGCCTACGGCTGCAGGTGGAGCGGCTGGCCGAGCGCATGGCGGAGGGAGAGGGGGACCGACTCAAGGGCGTCCCCGAGCTGCTCATGGAGTGGTACCGCTGCGGACCCGCACCTGCCGACCCGGGACTCGACGGGCGGGTGGGCCGGGTCCTGGCTGCGTGGGCCGCGAGCCCCGGAACGGGCCTATGACGACGGAGTTCGAATCACCCGACGCGGCGGAGGCGGCCTTCTACGACGCCTTCGCCGCCACGGATCTGGACGCCATGGCCCAGGTATGGCTCGAGGGGGAGACCGCGGCGTGCGTCCACCCAGGCGGGGCCCTTCTGGTCGGAAAGGCCGCGGTGATGCAGAGCTGGGCCGAGATCCTCACCGGGGCCACCCCACCACGCATCGAGTATCAACTGCTCAACCGGATCCTCTCCGCCGACATCCAGATCCATCTGGTGGAGGAGCGGATCCAAGCGGGCGGCGATCCGGAATCGGCCGCCGGCCTGGTGATCGCCACGAACGTCTACGCTCGGGGCCCCCAAGGCTGGCGCTTGAGCCTCCATCACGCATCCCTCC
This sequence comes from Chromatiaceae bacterium, assembly GCA_049284555.1. Taxonomy (GTDB): domain Bacteria; phylum Pseudomonadota; class Gammaproteobacteria; order Chromatiales; family Chromatiaceae; genus Thiodictyon. The sequence goes on from JBAPYD010000835.1 coordinate 2,573, forward strand.
CCCTGATGCCACGCCGCGCCGTCGAGGGATCGGAACGGCGCCTGCACTGAGCGGCCAGGGATGCCCTTGGGACAGGTCGTCGACGCGGTAGGCAGCCCGGCGTCGATCAGGGGAGCGGTAGCCCCAGACCATGGAGCACCCGGAGGGTCAGCTCGGCCGGTGTGCGTGAGATCAGCTCCGCCGGGATCCCGTGGCGCAGGGTCAGGCGGTCGTAGTCCTCGAATCCGTAGGAGACCATGAAGGGGTGCATCCCCGTGTTGACCGCCGCCAGATAATCACGGGCCTCGTCACCGCAGGCGAAAGCGCGGGCCGGGTTCACCGCGTAGCGCGCCCGCAGCTCCCGGAAGGTGGGGAGCTTCTCCTGCCGCAGCGGCAGGTGTACGAGGAAGTCGAACCGCCCGGGGTCGAATCCAACCCGACGGAAAAGCCGCTCGATGGTCTCCAGGGGCTCTCGCGTGATGTTGCGGGTGACGATTCCAACACGCAGGCCCGGCGCCTCTGTCAGGCGCCACAGGAGGGCCTCGATGCCCTCGTAGAGTGTCGCCTCCTCGCGGTAAACCTCGGTCAGGGTCGCGACCAGCCGGGATCGCTTCTCTCCGCCGATCTGTCCGCGCAGATTCCGAGGGAACTCCTTCAGCCCTCCCAGATACTTGAACAGGTTGCGCCGCTTCTGGAAGCGACTCAAGGGCCCGATGTCCATCCCGTGATGGGCAAAGGTACGGTCGATGGCGGCGAAGGCGTCGATGGTGGTCCCGTCGGCGTCGAGGATGATCAGGCGGTCGTCGGCGTACATGAGTCGAGGTCTCGATGATCCTCCAGCTCCGGCGGGATCCGCCCGAGGGCCAGGACGGCATTCGATCCGCATCCCCCTCGGCTGAGCTACCCTACCCCCATTCTAGAGCGCGAGGGGAGGATGCAACGAGCGGTGTGACCGCGGGCCCCGCGCCAACACGTGGAGATCAACGGCGCTTGCCGGGAAGGATGGCACCTGGAGGCGGCCGGTCTTCTCCTTCGTCGAGGGCTTCAATGACTAAAGGGGCACCCGAGCGAGGCGCCGCATGACCCTGATCGGCATCGACACCGGCGGCACCTTCACGGACTTCGTGTTATGGCAGGACGGCAGCCTCCGGGTCCACAAGGTACTCTCCACCCCCGAGGCCCCGGAGCGGGCGATCCTGAAGGGAATCGACGCGCTGGGACTCGACCCGCACGGGCTCGCCCTGGTCCACGGAAGCACCGTTGCCACCAATGCGGTGCTGGAGGGGAAGGGGGCGCGCACCCTCTACATCGGCAATCGAGGTCTCGAAGACCTCCTTGCCATTGGCCGCCAGGCCCGGACAGATCTCTATGATCTGCAGCCCTCACCGCGGCACCCGCCCCTGGCCCGGACGCTGTGTGTGGGCACCGCGGGTCGCCTGGCGGCTGACGGCACCTGCCTCGATCCCCTGAGCCCGGAGGATCTGGACGCCATCCGGGAGGCAATCGGCGCGATCGACCCCGAGTCCGTTGCCATCAACCTCCTCTTCTCGTACCTGGACGACGCGGGCGAGCGCGCGATCGCCGCCTCCTTACCGACCGGACTCTTCGTCTCCTGCTCCTCCGAGGTCCTGCCGGTCGCGGGCGAGTACGATCGGGGGGTCGCCACCTGGCTGAACGCCCGCCTGGGCCCCGTGGTCGGCCGCTATCTCGAACGCCTGGGAAGCGGACTGACCGGCGCGCGGATCGCGGTGATGCAGAGCAGCGGCGAGACGATCGCCGCCCGTCACGCGGCGCGGCAGGCCGTGAGGCTCCTCCTGTCGGGACCGGCGGGGGGTCTCGCCGGAGCGGCCTTCGCGGGTGCCGCGGGGGGAGCGGGACGGCTGCTGAGCTTCGACATGGGGGGTACGTCCACCGATGTCGCGGTGATCGACGGTGAGCCCCGGCTGACCATGGGGGCGCGGATCGCCGGCCTTCCCGTCGCATTGCCCATGGTGGACATGCACACCATCGGGGCAGGAGGCGGCTCCATCGCCCGCATCGACGCGGGGGGGCTGTTGCTGGTCGGACCGGAATCCGCGGGGGCGGATCCGGGCCCCGCCTGCTACGGCCGGGGGGGAAGACACCCCACGGTCACGGACGCAAACCTGGTGCTCGGCCGCCTGGACCCCGCCGGCTTTCTGGGAGGGCGCATGGACCTGGAC